>JAFDFO010000018.1 GCA_019309815.1 Deltaproteobacteria bacterium | reverse complement strand
GTCAAATGTGTTCTCCCAGTCTTCTTTGGCTTCCACCAGGGCTTCATCTGCCCGTCTGCGCTCGGTGATGTCTGTGTCAGCTCCTCTGTATCCAATGAGCTTCCCTTTCCTATTGACGACCGGCACTCCACTTGTCGATAGCCATACCGTCCCGCCGTTCTTATGGACATTCCGATTGATGAACTCACGGAAAAATCCTTTCTTGGCAAACACTTCAAAGGCTGCTTGCTTGAGTTCCTCCTTGTCGTCAGGATAGAATATGTCATAGAAATGCTTCTTCCCAATGAGTTCGGCAGGCTTATATCCTAGGATTTTTTCCACTATGGAATTTGTGTAGGTATACAAACCGTTAGCATCTATTTCCCAAATCCATTCCTCAGCATTCTCTGCTACTTGTTGAAACCGTTCCTCTGATTCCCTCAGCGCCTCCGACGCCTGCCTACTCTCGGCAAGCCTTTGTTCCTCAATCTGAAAGATGTCCCAGAAAAGACGGGCAGCAACATGGTCCACCAATCGGACACGATCCGGCTTGGCTTGGGCGATTTCTTTGGCTACTTCATCATGCCCCGTTAGCTCTATAATCATGTCGAGATCTTTGAGCTCATACAGATCACTGTAATCCCGCGTCGTATAAATCCCTTTTTCCTCCCACAATGGCCACGTTAAGCACCTTGTCCTGTTTCATGATTTCACTCCTTGGATAGCGGAGTTCTCTCAGCCATGCTTCAACTCAATGACATAACCTGACTTTCGCAACCCTTCTGCAACTTCATTGAGGTGCTCCCAGCCCCTTGTTTCAAGTTCAAGTTCTACGCGGCTCACATAGATCGGCAGATCTTCTTCGTTTCGACGATGATCAATTTTGAGTACATTGGCCTGCAGTTTGGCTATCAACGTTAGCAATTCGGCAAGAGATCCCGGGGTATCTTCCAAATTGACAGCGAACTTCATCATACGACCGTTTCGCAACAGACCTTTTTTCAGAATTCGGTTCAGGAGAGGCATATCAACGTTGCCCCCACTAATGACCAATACCACCTTGGACCCCTTTGGAATCGCCGTAGACGGATTAATGAGGGCTCCTACAGGCACAGCACCCGCTCCCTCTGCCAGGATTTTTTCTCGTTCGAGAAGGGTCAAGACTGCATATCCGATCTCCTCCTCTTCAACGAGAAGAATCTCATCGACCTTTTCTTGAATGATCTGAAAGGTCAACTCACCAGGCTGTTTCACTGCGATCCCATCAGCGATGGTCTTTTCAGCTTCAACTTTAACAACCTGTCCCATCTCACGGGAACGGTATGCAGACGGGCAGGCCGCGGCCTGAACTCCGATTACGCGTGTTTCCGGCCTTAGGGCTTTTGCGGCCGCTGCAATCCCTCCAATCAAGCCTCCACCACCAATCGGCACCAGGATAAGGTCTGGATCAGGGAGTTTGTTGAAGATCTCGAGTGCAATGGTCCCCTGCCCGGCAATGGTTTCAGGGTCATCGTAGGGATGAATGAAGGTCATTCCCGTTTCAGCCAATGCCAAGGCCTCGTCAATGCACTCAGCAATGCCTTGGCCCTTCAAAAGGACCTGCCCCCCGTATGCACGCGTTGATTCTTGTTTTGTGATCGAGGCCCATTCAGGCATGACGATGGTTGCTGGAATCCCGGCTTCGCGGGCGGCAAGAGCAACCCCCTGTGCGTGATTGCCGGCAGAGGCTGCAACAACCCCTCGAGGGCCAATGCGGCTCAAGTTGCGCTGTATTTTGTACGCGGCTCCTCTCAACTTGAAGGATCCCGTCTTCTGGAGATTCTCCAACTTGAGGAAAACCTCGCCGCCGAGCTGTTTGCTGAAAGAAGCACTATGAACAAGCGGGGTGCGAAGGACTCTCCCGTGAAGTGCTTGATCAGCTTTCCGGATGTCATCCAGTGATACCAATTCAACCCTCTCCTTCAGCCACCCCGTATGCGGGGCAATCGGAAGTGTTCTGGTAGTCAGTCTGTCCTGAAGGCCTGACCCGACTCGCTTTGTCCTGAAACCATCACGAGCGCATCATCAGTTTCATAGTAGTCCGGAATCTTTCCCACGACTTTCATGCCGAGTCTTTTGTAAAACGCTACGGCATTGCGGTTCTTTGATCTGACTTCAAGGCGTAACTGTGTGTTAGCACACTTCAGAGCGTGCCGGAATAATATCTTCCCAAAGCCTTTTCTTCTGTGTGAGCGCTCAACCGCAGTAGAGTGTATATGCCCCTTCATATCGAAGATAATATATCCCACAACTTCTTCGTATGCCTCAATGACCACAAAACCATCCGGACAGTTTTTTGCGTACTCTATGAACAGGTCCTTCGAGTATGCTGTCTTTGGAAATGCCTGTTGCTCAATCTCAAGTATTTTGTGGATATCCTCTATCCTGAACTTGCGAATATCGCCATGTACTCCCTCGGCCATCTTCAGAGGTCGCCTTTCCCAGTGAGGGCTTGTTCTGTGCCTTGGATTGGAGCCGGTCCCGACAACCCCTTCATGATGGCAGAAGCGAGTTCAGACAGATTCCACGAATTCGCATCCCACGTATTTGTCCTCTGTAACTCGCTTAACGATGGCAGTTCTCTCGGTTTCAGATTCGCTTCTATCGTTGGGGGCGAATCTTACCTTAACCTTGTCACCTTCCCTGAGGTTGTGCGTGGCGAGCGTGGTAAATCCGATGCTGGTCGAAGATGTGTCCTTTATCAACATCCTGCTCCACTCCTTGGAGGCGGGCAGTTTGCTGTAGTAACCCTCAAGGTAAGTCCCTTTTCGGTAGGATCCTCTCCATTCAAAAGAGACGTAGAAAGCTTGCCGGCATACGCATACGACCTTTAGGGGGTCTCTTCGGTTTCTGAACTTTCCAGCGTCGACGATCCTCGAGGATCTGCAGAACGGACACTCAACGACCGCTGCACTGTCTCGGCTTACCTGTGCTTTCAGTGTTTTCATTGGATGGGCCACCGCGGGTCATGCCTGAGAAACTGACGCCGGGTTAGCGTTACGATTCCCCTCTCTCAACCCTGCGTTGCCTCTTACTCCTTCGAACGCTTTGGAGGGTTTCGCCTTTTTTCGGTTGATGAATAACAGGTGGTCGAAGGCGGTTCTTGCGTATCTGGGCCTTGCGCTTGGCGTCGCCGTATTTCCCAAACCGACCGCCCATAGGCACCTCCGTTAAGGTGAACCCCGCAATAAACCGGAGGACACGCTGAATCAGGGACAAACAAAAAAGCTCCACCCCTCCTGGTAGAGAAATGGAGCTTTAGCCAAATCCTTCTGACGGTATGATCAAGTATCCTGTAAGCAGGAGGAGCGGGAAACCGTCCAGTGATCTGGGCAGAAATGTATACTTATCTTCGTGATATGTCAAGAAATTCTGAGATGTGTAGCCCTTGCTGTCTTCCGCCACGGTAGGGAAAATGTTGACCGACCCTTTGCGCTGCATACGCGGGGTGGTGATTGGAGAGGGAATAGATGACGTGGAGGCGCTCGAAACCGTCAAACGTGTGGCAAAACCGTCAAAAATGTGGCAATTTTTGCACACCCGTCAATCACACGGAGTCGCCCTGGTCTTCGTCTTCAATCTCAGGAGCTTCGTACAGAGTTTCGTTCAACCTGTCCAGCAGCTCAGGCACGGGACCGGAAAACTCCCGTATCGTAGATACAGCCTTGTCATGCGCTGCATTGTAGCCGCTCTTGTAAGCCAGGGAGTACACTATAGCAACGAACAAGAGCTGGGCTGAAGAAACAAGAAACGTTTCCACCGTATTCTCCTTCCTCGATCCAATTTACTGAGGTTTTAGGCGTTTTTATGCAAACTCAGTGCCATGGTGTTGGAATGGCAGGAAATAGGTGAGGAAGGGCCTTCACTTGATCAGGCAACGGTGGATTGTGAAAACAGCCAAAGGGAACAAGACGGCACAAGAAAGAAATCGGTGGGCTCTTCGTCACACCTTTTCGTTGATAAACCTCAACCACAACATGGTGCTGATACCCCACAATGCATTCAGAAACAGAACCAGCACTGGAGTCAACACACCCAGCCTAAGGCCCATCAACCCCTTGTGGGCCACATGTGGGAATACAACCAGCAGCTGAACAACTGACGGCCCGAGACTGAACAAGAGGCCGCGCAACAGAACCGACCCTCTCGGAAACGGAAGGACAAACAAGAATCCCCAGAGGCCACCCCAGACAAGTCGACCATAGAGCCACGATGCCGTCAGATCGGGGGCAATTTTGATACCCATGTCGGCCGTGACACCGTAAGCCCCTAGAAACCACAGGGTCAGGCTATTGACGAGTCCACCGAAGCATCCAGCCGAAAAGACCATTGTGAGACGTCTAGCAAGCTTGTTCATGGCATCTCCATAGATAGCTCACCCCCACGTGAGGCGAACCGTACTTGAGCGGCCAAGCAGAGTTCGAAAGACGAAGGGGGTCAAACCAAAGAGGAAGAAAAGGCACAGCCTTTCAAGAAACAAAGAGATTATTGGTAGAAAAATTTGGATCACTCGTCAGGTTAACGCCCAGACGCCTCAAACCGGCCTCATCGCCCGGTGTGGGGATGTGGGTTATGTGGATCTCACATCCCCTAAGCTCTCTTAGTTTTTCCATGGCCAATTGCGCGGCAGGATTGGTCGTTGCACTGATACTCAATGCAATGAGCGTTTCCACCAGGTCCAGGCTGAGGGTTTTCTCGTTCAGCATCTCCGTCTTAAGGTTTCTAACAGAGTCAGTAATATAGGGTGGTAGGAGTTTAATCTTTTCAGGAATGCCCGCTAAGTGTTTTACGGCATGCAAAATCAGGCTTGATGCCGCATGCATGAGAGGGGAATTACTACCCGTCACAATTGTGCCATCCTTCAGGGCCATAGCGGCACCACAGTAGATGCCTTCATTACCTTTATTCATCTGCTCTGTTTCCATGGCGACTTGACGTGCCGGTTCTACCACGCTTCTGTACTCAGGTTCGAGATTGAAGTCTTTGACAAAAAGCTCAACCCTCTGAACTGTTTCCTTGTCCGCAAAACCCATCGCATACTCGCAACGGTATCGGAAATACCGTCTGATAACTTCCTGTTTGGCCGCCTCCCTGACAACCTCATCATCGGTGATGGCAAAACCGCACCGATTCACACCCATATCTGTTGGGGATTTGTAAAATGACTCCCCACCCGTAATCTTCTCCAGTATTCTTTTGAGGACAGGAAATATTTCTACATCACGATTGTAGTTTACGGCTTTCTTATCGTATGCTTCCAGATGAAAGGGATCGATGAGGTTGAAGTCTCTGATATCTGCAGTTGCCGCCTCATAGGCGATATTGATGGGATGTTTGAGGGACAGATTCCATATCGGAAAGGTCTCGAATTTGGCATATCCCGATTTAATACCTCTCCTGTAGTCATGATACAGTTGAGAAAGGCAGGTAGCCAACTTCCCGCTGCCCGGGCCGGGCCCAGTCACAACAACCAGTGGCTTTTCCGTTACAATATGATCATTTGCGCCATAGCCTTCGTCACTGACGATCAATTCCACGTCTGTGGGGTACCCTTTTGTAAACCGATGCGTATAGACCTTGATGTGTCTCCTTTCCAATTTATTCTTGAACAATGTAGCGGCAGGTTGGTTGTCAAAACGGGTTATGACGACACCCGCCACCTCGATTCCCCACCCCCGCAGATCGTCAATGAGTTTGAGGGCGTCAGAGTCATAGGTAATACCGAAGTCGGCCCTTATCTTTTTCCTTTCAATGTCACCGGCATAAATGCAAAGCAGGATATCTGCCTTTTCTTTCAATGCCTGTAAAAGCCGCAGCTTTATGTTTGGATCGTACCCTGGCAAAACCCTCGCAGCGTGATAATCGTAGAGAAGCTTGCCACCAAATTCGAGGTACAGTTTGTTGTCAAACCGCTCGATCCTTTCGAGGATTTCAGACGTCTGTTCACTAATGTATCGCTCATTGTCAAAAACTGGGTTGACCGTCATGTGCCCCCTTTTTTCTACCTCAGGATTTTGGTCAGAAGAGATACCTTTATCTTTTTGATGTGTCAAGAGATTGGGGATTCCTGCAGCCCAACTTCGGCAGAATTCGATCTTAGGCAGGTAAACGCATTACGATTCGGTTGTCACTTCTGGGCAAAAGTTGTATGGTCCGATTCTTATATTAGAAGCCATCTCAAAAATCCCAATCAGGCTTCAAAGCCGAGACGACAGACTAATTCCGGAGTGTTGGAGTATTGGAGTGTTGGTTATGAAAAAAGCAGTTGTTCTTTCGTTCTTTTCCAGTATTCCAATACTCCATCACTCCATTACTCCCGCTCTTTGAGGCTTGCCGACTGGACTACCAAGCCTTAAATGTGTTTTTGAGATAGTTTCTAGTCTCCCTGGCGCGTTCGAGGACGAGAACAAAGTGACATGCTGAGTATTATGATAAGGAAGGTGTTGGTTCTGGCATAATTCAATAGGACAATCTAATGGCTGATAGACCGACCTACGAAGAACTGGAACAAAGAATCAGAGAATTAGAGAAGGAAGCCGTTGAGTGCCGGCAGGTGGAGGAAAAGCTCAATGAGTTGCGATACTACCTGGATCGTATCACCACTGGCATGTACGATGACCTGATGGTCATTGATCGCGATTTTGTCATCAGAGATGTAAATGAAGGCTTCCTCAAGGTTTATGGGGGGAGTCGGGAAGATACTGTTGGCCGCACATGTCATGACGTTACGCACGGCGAAGATCAGCCTTGTCTGAACTCCGATCACCCGTGTTCTGCCGAGCGAGTGTTCAGAACCGGGAAGTCGGTGAAAGTGGAGCACGTTCACATGGACCGCCACGGAGAGAAACGCAATGTCGAGATCAATGCCTTTCCCCTTCGTGGAAAAGATGGAGATGTGGAGCGGGTAGGAATCGTGTCCCACGATGTTACTGAGCGCAAGCGGGCGGACGAAGAACGAGTGCAGAGAGAGAAACTTCAAGCCGTCCTTGAACTGGCTGGGGCTGTCTGCCACGAATTGAACCAACCCATCCAGGCCATTTCCGGACATTCCGAACTCTTGCTAATGGATTTGCCGAAAGACAGTCCTGATTATGAAAAGATCAAGACGATCAACGAACAAATCGATCGGATGGGGAAAATAACAAGGAAACTGATGGAAATCACAAGATACGAAACTGAGGACTATGTTGGCGGTAGAAAGATATTTAATATTGAAAAGGCCTCTGAGAAAAAACCTGCAGATGATAGCAAAGACACCTCTCCGGTGGCTAAAGACGATGCCCCGGACGAGGAATAAGCCTGCCAATGCAAGTCTATGGTTTGGGCCAATGTGCTCTCGACTACATAGGAAGAATCGAGGCGTATCCCCCACCTGATGTCAAGTATGAGTTCTCTGACATGGTCATCCAGGGGGGCGGACCTGTGGCCACCGCCCTGGTCGCGCTATCCAGATGGGGTCTGTCCTGTGCTTTTGCCGGGGTATTGGGCGATGATCTCTTTGGGAGCATGATCAAGGGCTCTCTGGACGCGGAAGGAATCGATACCAGCAGCCTGCTTGTCAGAAAGGGGTTTGATTCCCAGTTTGCCTTTATTGCGGCTGAACCAGGAGAGGGCAGACGAACCATCTTCTGGCGCAGGCCTACCGGCCCATCTCCAACCCCGGATGAGATCGACTACAATGTCATCCGACAAGCGAAGGTGGTCCATACAGATGGGCTTTTTGCTGAGGCCACCCTCGCTGCGTGCAAGGCCGCCAAAGAAGTCGGAGTGCCGGTTGTCGTGGATGCGGGTTCGTTGCGAGAAGGGATGCTCGAGCTTGCCGGGTCGAGTGACTACTACCTGGCTTCTGAAACCTTTGCCAACGCCCTTGTTGGAGAGAACAAGCCGCAGGAAGCGTGTGAGAGGCTCGCAGAACTGGGTCCCCGCGTTGTGGGTGTCACCCTGGGACCCAAAGGTTATCTCGCGTTAGTGGATGGCCGGATCATTGAACGGCCTGCTTATCAGGTCGAAGCCATCGATACCACAGGCTGTGGCGATGTCTTCCATGCCGGTTTCACGTACGGGGTTGTCCAGGGGTGGGACGTTGAAAAAAGCCTTGATTTTGGGGCCTGGGCAGCGGCGATGGTCAGCCGCAGGCTCGGGGGACGCGCCGGTATCCCGTCGTTAAACGCGCTTGTGAAACAAGGCTACACAGAATAGTAGGGCAAGTTATCCCGTGTGCCAAAAAAAGGCCGGTGGGCTCTACTCATGAACCCACCGGCACAAGGGAAAGACTAATCTCTCGACACACTATGCGTTTATGACTTCCATGGCCTCTTGCCTGTATGCATCCATAATGTAAGGGATGCCGGTTATCTTGGCTGCCTCTTCTGTCAACGCAGCCAGGTCATTGCGGGAAATAAGATCGACTCGCCACTTTCTGGCACCGGCCATAAGCTGTTGCAAACCTACGCGGAGCTTCTCTCCGGCACTATAGATACCAACCGCTCCCAGGGGAAATTTGGCGGCGTCTTTTCCGTACATTTCCTTCAGTTCCTCATAGCAGCAGAAAATCTCTTCTTTGGTCTTACCGTACTTGGAAACGGTTGTCGGAAGGCCACCATCCTTACCTTTTAGCCAAAGACCGATATTCTTGCCTACCATGCCGGGAATCATCAGACCCCGTCCCATGCACACAGCCTTACAAAAAGGGGCTCCCAGCGCAAGGGCTTTAAATATGTGATCCTCGGAAGAGAACCCGCCTGCAAAAGCGATATCGGGCACCCATGCCCCTCTCTGTGCCAACCGCAGGCAAAGCTCATACGCCATAGAATGGAGGTAGATGGATGGAACACCCCACTCGGCCATCATGCGCCAGGGACTCATTCCCGTGCCTCCCGGGGCGCCATCAATGGTTAGAAGGTCGATCTTAGCATCGGAAGACCATCGGATGGCCATTGCCAGTTCACGCATAGGATAGGCGCCTGTCTTGAGGGTGACGCGTTTCGCGCCCAGTTTGCGCAGCCGCAGCACCTCTTCCATGAAGCCGTCCTGATCAATAAATCCAAGACGAGAGTGTCGTTCAAATTCCTTGATGGCACCCTGTTTAAAAGCCAGCTGGTTTGCCTTGCTTTCGGGATCTGGTGTAACAATATAACCACGCTTCTTCAATTCCTGGGCTCGCTCAAGAGAACCGACTTTAATCTCTCCTCCAATGCACTTTGCACCCTGCCCCCATTTTAGCTCGATATTCTCGACGCCAAGTTTGTCTATCACATACTCTGCTACACCAAGCTTCGTGTCCTCAACATTCATCTGAACCAGGATATCGCCATATCCCGTGTGATATCGACGATAGTCATCTATCCTGCGCCGCATGTCCGGCGCCTCTTTGACCTTGCCGTTTTTGTCAAACTTGAGCTTGGGATCTATTCCGCAGACGTTTTCCCCGCAAACCAGTGTAATACCTGTAATAGCGGCGCCTATGGCAAAATGCTCCCAGTTGGCACGCGCAATCTCCGTACTGCCCAGTGCTCCGGTAAACATCGGAATCTTCATCTTCACTTTGTCTGTGACGCCAAAGGACGTCTCGGTACTTACTGCAGGAAAAGTGGCATGGTCAGGATCGGCCACCACTCCTTCCGCACCCAGCGCGTATCCCATGATGTTGAGATGGGAGTAGTCCACGGGGTAGTCCTTGTCAGCGCCCGCAGTGATTTTGCCGAACGGGGAAGGATACAGCAATTCGCGGCCACGAAACGTAGCCTGGAAAAGGTCGCAATTACCTTTGCATCCATCCAGACAGCGGCTACAAATACCGGACTGGGGAGCAACATCACGCGACCGATTCTTGGTTCGCAGAGCTTCATTGGCGTTTGGTCTGTGCAAGTTCATATTCTGTCTTCCTCCTCTAAATTATGATTTGAAAATTGACAAAAAAAGTCCAACTACCCACATAGTGGACAGTTGGACGTCCCTGTCGTCGTTTGAGAGATACGCCGTTGTATCCTGCAAACCGCGCTAATCGCTATAAGAAAAGCCGTCTTATGTCAAGAGATTTCGTTGGAAATCACGTTTCTTCGGTCAATATAATCGCTTCGGAGACATCCCTCATGGATTTGCGTGCATCCATACTACGTTTTTGGATCCACCGATATGCTTCCACGCCCGACAAGCCCCGACGCGTCATCAACAGGTCCTTGGCCCGTTCGATCAGCTTTCTGCTTTCCAGCTCCTCTTGAATCACCTTGGTTTTTACCATCAACTCAGTGTTCTCTATGGCAACGGCCGCCTCATTGGCCACAGTGATCAGCACGTGCCGTTCGGTTTCTGTAAACTCATGGGGATAGGATGTGTAGCAGTTGATCACACCCACGACCCTATCCTTAACCACCATGGGCACGCTCAGCATGGAAACAAGCCCCTCTTGCTCGGCCAGTTCCTTTTCCTTGTAATCGGGGTCCTCAAGAACGTTCAGGACCAACCTGGGCTCCCGCTTCACGGCCACCTGCCCTACAATCCCCTCCCCCATCTTCAGGGAGCGTTCTTTCAGATAATCCTCGCTTATGCTCTGGGTAGCGCGCAGCTTCAGGGTGTTGTCGCTGTCATCTATCAACCAAAGAGAGCAAATCTTGGACTGCATGGTCTCAGCCGTCACCGTGACCACCAACCGCAAGATGTCTTCGATATAACGGTCCGAGGTAATGGCCTTGCTGATCCGGCTGAGCGCCTCGATATGTCTTTCAAATGCCTCGATTTCTGTCATGAAATCCACTATATGGGGAGTTAATCCGGCTGTCAAGTGGCCATCGTGCGACGAAGCGTGAAGTGTGGGAGGCAGACGTGAAAGGTGAGCCAGAACCCAAAGCACGGCATTGGTATTACATGAACGTCTTGTTAGGACTATCAGCTTTTTGTGGGGTCTACACCATCAAAGCACTTCAGGCAGAGCTGCTGCCCGGACATCCCCAATGCTGACGTGAATGCATCGAGGCTGTTGTATTTTACCGAGTCCGCGCCAATCTGCTTGGCAATCAGGGCTTCCAGCTCTTTCAGTCGTTCCATCGAGGTGATGTCACCCTCCTTGAAATACTGCCTGGCTGCCAACTCCTCATAGCTACGGGTGGAGATGCCGAAATCACAGGGATACATCAGGGGTGGACAGGCAATCCGCACATGGACCTCCTTGGCCCCTGCTTGTTTCAGGTCAAGCACCTTGTAAAGAATCTGTGTGCCCCGTACGATTGAATCATCACACAGGACCACACGCTGGCCTTTGACAGCGTATCCTAAGACAGAAAGCTTACGTTTGGCCATCTTCTCCCTGGCAACCTGGTTGGGCTGCGTGTAGCTCCGGTCAGCGTATCTGTTGTACAAAAACACCTCCTGGTAGCTGACTTTGGATCGTCCGTGATAGCCGAGAGCATGGCCGATTCCCGACATGGGCACGGCGGCCACGATGTCTACCTCCATGCCCCCCTCCTCGATATCCCGCTGCGCCAGACTCGCGCCCAGTTGGTTCCTCGCTTCCTGCACATGCAGACCGTCTATGACAGAATCGAGGCTTGCTGTGTAAGCCCACTCAAAGGCGCAGTGCGCTGTGCGGGGCGAATCAATCTGTTCCAACGTCTGAAACCCTTTGTCGTTGATCAACAGAATCTCTCCCGGCCGCACGTCTCTAACGACTTCCATCTCCAGGTTCTGAATAGCTCTGGATTCTGACGACACAACATACCTGCCGGGGCCCTTACCCAGCATGAGGGGACGAAATCCGTAGATATCCCGGGCCGCATAGATGCCGTCCTTGGTGAGTACGACCAGGGAATAGGCGCCCTTTATCTTTTCAGCAAGGGCCCGAATGCCCGTCACTACATCCTGTTCTTCCATGATGATCTTGGACAGGATCTCCACGTTGTACCCGTGATAGAAGGCCTTGCCGCGGTTCTTCATGTCTATTGCCAGTTCGTCGGCATTCCGGACGTTGCCACTGAATGCCACGGCAATTTGCCCGAGTTGAGACTGCCATTGTACAGGCTGTCGCTCCCAAAGGCTGACATGCCCGATCCCCCACGTTCCTTTCAGATATTCCAGGTCCGTATTCGTGAACGAGCCGGCAACTTTACCGTAATGTGTAACTTGACGGATACTATCGTTACCACCGTCATGGGTGGCAATGCCGCAGTACTCCTGCCCGCGGTGCTGGAGAAAACCGATCCCGTCGTAGATTTCATGGCTGCATTCGGCGTCTGAATACACACCAAAGACACCGCAGTTGTCTTGCACTGACTTCATAGAATACCCCTCACTTTGAATGCGGAGTTCGGAGTGCGGAATGCGGAATATCTTTTTCCTTCTTTTTATTCCGCACTCCGCATTCCCCATTCGTCATTTGATTCATTTCCCAATCCAGAATCCAAAACCACTTATTTGATGTCTGCGTGATAGCTCTGCAGCGACTTAACGCGGCTTTTCGCTTTTCGGTGCGCAGCGATCCCTCTGGCGGCAGCAATAGCAGCGGCCATTGTCGTAATATACGGCACCTTGTGTTCGATCGCTGCTTTACGGATATACGAATCGTCGTGCTTGCTTAGTTTTCCAGTCGGGGTATTGATAACCAGTTGGATTTGATTGTTCTTGATCTCGTCAACAATATTGGGACGTCCCTCGTGCATCTTGCGAATGAGCTCAGATTGGATCCCTTGATCAGCCAAAAACTCACTGGTTCCTGCCGTCGCCTTGATCGTAAAGCCGAGCTTGTCGAACTGACTGGCGGCCTCCAGAACCCCCGGCCTGTCTTTCTCAGCTACTGTAATCAGCACGGTCCCCTCCGAGGGAAGGCCCTGTTGTGCGGCTTCCTGGGCTTTGTAAAAGGCCAGTCCAAAGGAGTCGGCCATTCCCAAAACCTCTCCTGTAGACCGCATCTCAGGTCCGAGCAGGGGATCGACCT
Source organism: Deltaproteobacteria bacterium (assembly GCA_019309815.1). Taxonomy (GTDB): domain Bacteria; phylum Desulfobacterota; class Desulfobacteria; order Desulfobacterales. The sequence goes on along the minus strand of JAFDFO010000018.1, from coordinate 8,376 downwards.
CGGGAAACATGTTAAAGGGGAAGACCGCCTCCTTAACACCAAAGTGTGGGATGGACTTATGCTTGAAGTCGAGGTCTGCCAGCTTCTTGCCGAGCATGAATTGCGTGGCGATGCGCGCCATCTGGATATTGCACACCTTGGATACCAACGGGACGGTTCGAGAGGCGCGCGGATTGGCCTCGAGGACATAAACAACGTCGTTGGCTATGGCGTACTGAATATTCATCAGGCCGACGACATTGAGTTCCACAGCGATCTTCTTTGTATACTCATAGATGGTCTCAATATGCCTTTCAGGGATGCTGATAGGTGGAATAACACAGGCAGAGTCCCCGGAATGCACGCCGGCCAGTTCGATATGTTCCATCACCGCCGGCACAAAGGCATCCGTGCCGTCTGCAATGGCATCTGCCTCCGCCTCAATGGCATTCTCCAGAAATCTGTCGATCAGAATCGGCCGCTCAGGCGACACATCCACAGCCACAGCCACATAGCGCTTGAGCATCTCTTCATCGTGGACCACTTCCATGGCCCGCCCACCAAGAACATACGAGGGCCTCACCATGAGGGGGTACCCTATCCTTTCGGCTATATCAAGGGCCTCTTCCAGGGTGCTTGCCATACCTGATTCGGGCTGTGGAATACCAAGCTTTCGCATCACGTGGCGGAAACGGTCTCGATCCTCTGCCAGATCTATGGCCTCGGGTGAGGTGCCGATGATCTTGACGCCTGCCTCAGCCAGTTCATTGGCGATGTTCAAGGGGGTCTGCCCGCCAAACTGTACGATGACCCCTTCTGGTTGCTCCTTCTCGTAAATGCTCAACACATCTTCTACCGTAAGCGGCTCAAAGTATAGTTTGTCTGAGGTGTCGTAATCCGTAGACACGGTCTCGGGATTGCAGTTGACCATGATCGACTCGAACCCCTCGTCGCGCAGGGCAAATGCTGCGTGTACACAGCAGTAGTCAAACTCGATCCCCTGTCCAATGCGGTTCGGCCCCCCGCCCAAAACCATGATTTTTCGCCTGTCACTGCTGGGCACTTTGTCAGGGGCATTGTAGGTGGAGAAATAGTAGGCAGCGTCTTCCACGCCGCTGACCGGCACGGGGTCCCAAGCCTGAACCACGCCCAGAGAAGTGCGTCGTTCCCGAATATCCTTTTCCGGAATGCCCAGGATCTGGGACAAGTACCGGTCCGAAAACCCGTCTTTTTTCGCCTGCACAAAAAGGTCGTCCGGAACAGTCTTTCCCTTGTATTGCAGAATCTTCTCCTCCAATTCCACAAGCTCCTTCATCTGATCAATGAACCAGGGCTTGATATAGGTCTTCTCATAGAGAGCATCCACGCCGGCACCTTTTCTGAGGGCCTCGTACATAATGAACTGACGTTCGCTGGAAGGCTCGGCCAGCAGCTCCATCAATTCACCAAGAGACTTCTCATGAAAGTCCTTGGCAAAACCCAAACCATAACGGCCGTTCTCCAGGGATCGAATCGACTTCTGGAAGGCCTCTTTGTAATTCTTTCCGATGCTCATGACCTCGCCAACGGCCCGCATCTGTGTCCCCAGCTTGTCCTCGGCACCCTCGAACTTCTCAAAGGCCCACCTGGCGAACTTGACAACCACGTAGTCGCCCCACGGCGTATATTTTTCGAGCGTACCCTCCCGCCAGTAGGGTATTTCATCCAGGGTCATACCTCCGGCCAACATGGAGGAAATGAGTGCGATGGGAAAGCCCGTGGCCTTGGAGGCGAGAGCGGAAGAGCGCGATGTCCTTGGGTTGATCTCGATGACTACAACGCGCCCGGTCTTTGGATCATGGGCGAACTGGATGTTAGTGCCACCGATGACCTGGATAGCCTCGACAATATCATAAGACCATTTCTGAAGGCGCTTCTGGAGTTCAGGGTCAATCGTGAGCATGGGAGCTGTGCAAAAGGAGTCGCCCGTGTGAACACCCATGGCATCCACATTTTCAATAAAACAAACGGTGATCATTTGGTTCTTGGCGTCACGCACCACCTCAAGCTCTAATTCCTCCCACCCCAGGACTGACTCTTCAACGAGAATCTGGCCCACAAGGCTTACCGAGATGCCGCGGCTGGCCACCGTGCGAAGTTCTTCCACGTTGTACACCAGTCCCCCGCCGGTTCCGCCCATAGAATACGCAGGACGAATAACCACCGGGTAGCCCAGTTCCGCAGCTATCTTTTCCGCCTCCTCCACGCTGTATGCCAGGGCACTCTTCGGCAAGTCCAAGCCGAGTTTTGTCATGGTCTCTTTGAAGGCGCTCCGGTCCTCACCCCGCTCGATGGCATCAGCCTGGACGCCGATGATCTGGACACCGTATTCGTCCAGCACCCCCTCACGGTACAGCTCGGAGGAAAGGTTGAGACCGGACTGGCCGCCCAGATTGGGCAGAAGCGCATCCGGCCGTTCTTTCTCGATGATCTCCTTCATGACCTGAAAGTTCAGAGGTTCAATATACGTAACATCCGCCGTGCCTGGATCCGTCATAATAGTCGCCGGATTAGAGTTGACCAGAACAATTTCGTAACCCAGTTTCCGCAGGGCTTTGCAAGCCTGGGTACCGGAATAGTCGAACTCACACGCCTGGCCTATGACGATCGGCCCGGAACTGATAATCATCACTTTCTTAATGTCATCAAGCTTTGCCATTTAGAATTATCCTTTACGGTCAGGTTTGGATGGCGGGTAGTCTTTTCGGTGCCCTACGTAACAGATTGGGTTGGGCTCGTCAACAGGAAGAAAAGGCGCAATTTTGATGTTTCTGAGGAGGGGGCCACTAGAGAGATAGAAAAGGGTCTTCGTTGTCGCCAGGGCAACGCTGCATTTTTTGTTCGGCCGGGCCGGCCGAACAAAATGTCTGCGTGGGTCTGCGTGGGTCTGCCTGCCCTGAGCCTGCCGAAGGGCGGTTTGAATCCTCTTTCCACATTCTACATGATAGGAAGGTATTTCTCTATTTCATAACGGCTTACGTGGGTACGATAGGAATCCCATTCGATTTTCTTGTTCTCTATGAATTTGTTGAAGATGTGATCCCCTAAGGTCTCACGGACCAGTTCGCTCTCTTCGCACTCCTTGATCGCCTCGAAAAGGTTCCCCGGAAGGGAGTGAATGCCTGCACTTTCGCGTGCTGATTCATCCATTTCGTAGATATCCTCCTCCACGGGGTCCGGAAGCGGATAGTTTTTCTCAATTCCCCTTAACCCGGCAGCCAACATGACCGCAAAGGCCAGATACGGATTGCAGGCAGGATCCGGGGACCGAAACTCTATGCGCGTGGCCACTTCCTTGCCGGGCTTATACATGGGGACCCGTACCATTGTCGAGCGGTTGCGCCGGGCCCAAACAAGGCGTTTGTAGGAGTTGACCCACTGGTTGGTAATGGCCGCCATCTCTCGGGCATGCCTCATGATGCCGGCGATGTAACACTTGCCCTCGGTGGACAAATGGTACTGATCGTTGGCATCGAAGAATGCATTTTTCTCCCCATTGAAGAGCGACTGATGGGTATGCATCCCGCTCCCATTCTCGCCAAATAGGGGCTTTGGCATGAAAGTGGCGTAGAGTCCGCTGAGCCTGGCTATCTCCTTCACGACAATCCGGAGAGTCATCGTCTTGTCCTCCGCTGAGCCTGGCTATCTCCTTCACGACAATCCGGAGAGTCATCGTCTTGTCCGCCATCTTCAGGCCTTCGTCATAGCGCATGTCAATCTCATGCTGACTCGGGGCAACTTCGTGGTGGCTGTATTCAATCTGAATCCCCATATCCTGAAGGGCAAAGATCGTATCGCGCCTCAAATCGCTCCCCATATCCAACGGCCGTGCGTCAAAATACCCCCCCTTGTCGATGATCTTTGGGGCTTCGTTACTCTCAAAATAGAAGTACTCCAGCTCAGGGCCAAGATAGAGAGTGTAACCCTGGTCTGCCGCCTTTTTCAGAACGCGCTTAAAGACATATCGCGGATCGCCCTCATAGGGAGTCCCTTCAGGCTGCAAGATATCGCAGAACATCCTCGCCACCGGTCTGTCTCCTGGTCTCCACGGCAAGAACTGAAAAGTGCTGGGGTCAGGCTTGGCGATCATGTCACTCTCTTCGATCCTGGCAAACCCCTGAATGGACGAGCCATCAAAGCCCATACCCTCAGTCATGCCTTCCTCCAGTTCAGAGGGAGTGACGGAAAAAGTCTTCAAAATCCCCAAGACATCTGTAAACCAGAACTGGATGAAACTGACGTTCTGTTCCTTAACGACCTTTACGACATCCTCAACCGTTTCACACAGCATTTTTCCTCTCCTTACCTTAAGCCTTATGCCTTGCGCCCTAGGCCTTTCTTCTATCTATATTCTCGGTAGTCCACCCCGTGTTGCTTGGCCTTGTAGGCGAACTTGCGCTCGGTTATCTGGACCATCTGGGAAGCCTTTGCCATATTGCCCCGCGTCGTTTTCAACGCGTCCACGATCATTTCCCGTTCCAGGTTTGCCACAGCCTCTTCCAAAGACCGATCCGACAATGCGGAATGTGGAATATCCTTCTTCTCCTTCTGTTTCTGGAAAACGAAATTAGCTGTATCTGTTGCTCGTTTGCTCATTTCTTTTGTTCCGAATTGCGCCTAACGGCTTGGCACGAAGTGAAGCCTGGCGCAAAGCATCCCCGAACTCCGAATTGCGCCTGACGGCTTGGCACGAAGTGAAGCCTGGCGCAAAACATCGCCGAATTCAACTGCATTTGTTTAAGATGTGCCCGCATAACCCAGTTGAGTGACAATTGCCTCAGCAATCTTTTCGGCAGACATCCCGAAAAGGTCTTCAATCTCAAGAAGGTTGAGGTACGCATCTTTCCAGGCAATGCTCGTTTCTTCGACAATATTTCGGATATGGTGATACTTACCGCCCAGGGCAGCAATCTTTTTTTCAAGCTCCACTTCTTTTCTGAATACAACGTTATACAACGCAAGGCGGTCAATCTTGGTACCAGTGGACAGGACCGGCACGGCCAGGATACTTCGGTCGTCCCTTCTCCCTTTGCCAATAAAGACATTTCCGTTTTTCACAATGATGCGCTTGGTGCCCCGCAGCCTGTTGTCCGTCTCGACCCGCGAGGTCAGTCCTGCGGCACTCCCATCTTTCTTGATGACATGGATGGTCGAGTCCTCAACTGGCTCTCCCAGGTAGTTCAGGCCCTCTATGCTGTACAGGGTGGTCCCCAAAATCTCCGCAACCACTTCCTGCAAACGCTTCAAAACGAGAACATTCATATTCGTTAGCTGACTTTTGCTGAACCCATAATCCTGTAGCGCCTCGAAAAGAAGGCCTTCTACCCTTTCTACAATCCTGCTTGTCCCAACTGTTACTGTCTTGGCCTGGTGTTTAATGGCATCAATCGGCCTGGCCATGGTATTGATGATTTCTCCCAGGCACTCAAAGAAGGCGGTCAGCATGTTGGGTGCGGTCCCCTTCCTGCCGAAGTCAAACTCAAAGTCTGACATGGGGAGCCTGCCCGACAGGTACTTTAGCAGGAGCGTCAGGTCTGATGCCATGTTGAGTCCCATGGCCGTAGTATACCTGCCCTGCCTTATCCTTTCCTTGAAGGCTGTGTAAAACCGCGCAACCTTCTCTCGGAAACCCTCATCCAGTACAATCTCATATACATCCATGTCCTGGTCAATCGATTCGGCAACGTGGTCATTCATCTGCCTGCGGAAATCAAAGAGAAACCGGGATTCCTCGTTGATGGCGAGGGCGGCATAATACCCCCAGATGTGACCGGCAAGGGTATTGATGATGGGTGCAAAGCGCTCCTTGACTTCAGGGACCCGGATCACGACATCGGCATACGGATCAAACCGCCCTTCACTCTCTGTGGTTACCACAATAGGCACAGCCTTGTGAGCCTTGAATATTGCTGTATCTTTGACAATGTCGCTAACGACATCCTCCCGGTTTCCGGCTGCGCACACAAAGATGAGGGGCTCTGATGAAAGATCAATGTGCTTCTTATCTTCCACAACATCTGAAGAGATTGTCTTGTAGCAGAGTTCACTCAGCTTGATTCGGATTTCATCAGCAGACACCTTGTTCGGACCACTTCCAACCACAGCCCAGTACGTCTTGGTAACTGCCAACTCCTTTGCCGACCGTCCGATCTCTTCATGCCTGGCCAGCAATGCTTTCATATCAGCGGGAATTCGCAAAAGATGCTCAATCTCGGCGAGAATGAATTCGTCTGTTCTGCTGCCGGTCAACTGCGCAAGTTTAAGACCCAGGATGCTTCCTGCTGCAACCTGAGAATAGTAGGCCTTGGTCGAGGCAACAGACATTTCAATATCTCTGCCCGTGCTCGTATAGAGTACCCCGTCCACCTTAAACGTTATGTCAGAGTCTCGTCTGTTGACAATAGCCAGGGTGTATGCACCTCGCTCTCTTGCCATGTCAATCGCACGATTCGTATCGGTTGTTGTCCCGGATTGTGTGATGGCAACGACCAGGGTATCCTCCAGGGCGTCATCGACCATAAACCCGCTGAATTCGGAGGCCTTGAAAGAACCAACCCGGATATCTGTCCCTTTCAGGTAGTAACTCAGCAGCTCGGAACACCCTGAAGCGGCAATCCCTGCTGTGCCTTGCCCTATGAAAGAGATGTTGCGGATATCTGCTTTCTCTAACGCCTTCTGCAGGCGAGGAGGAATGACCGAATCGTCCAGCAGGACCTCGGGATATCTCTTGCCGTTTCTTTCAAGAACACTCACGCGACTTTGAACCGTCTGCTCCACAGACCCCGGGGACTCTGAGATCTCTTTCAGAAAATAGTGGGGGTAGTTCTGGCGGTCTATATCTCTTGACGTGACTTCTGTCTCTCTAATGTCTTTTTCGGAGAGTTCAATGGGCGTTCCATCGTAAGCAATGGCCTGGATGCCCTCAACCCCTCCGGCCTTATCCTGATCCAGCACAAAAATGCAACCACGGCTCTGGCTGGACGGGTCCTCATCCGTGCTTGCACCATCCAGCTTGACATAGCGGGCCGTCGCCTCCACAAACCCGTAGATCTCGGAGGCCGGCACATAGTGGTCTTTGGCTATCCCCACAAACACCGCCTGCCCGCTCCCTCTCTGCGCAAGGAAAATCTTTCCGGGATCAAGATCGCTGTGCATAGCAATAGCGTGAGAACCCTCGAAGTCATTTACAGCCAGGCGGAAAGATTCCTGGAGCGTTTTGTTTTGCTGCAGGTGCCTCTCTATTTGAAGAGGAATAATCTTTGTGTCCGTGGTAATGGCGCTGGCGATCGATTTACCCGTTTCTTTCTCGTACTCCAGCTTCAGGCTCTGGTAGTTGTCAATATCTCCGTTTAGACAAACGTGAATGGTCCCGGTCGAATCCCGGCCAGGGGTAGCAGTGTGGTCTCCTTCATCGATCCCTTTCGGAGTCACCCCAAAATTGTCCACGGGGTGGCAGTTGGCCTCAGTAATCTCCCCAACCGATGCCCACCGGGTGTGGCCCACCATCGTCTGATAGAGATGGGGAACCCTGATCAGGTGCTGAAATATTTCATCCTCTCGAACCTGCGTTCGCAGATACCTCACATTGTCCCCGAGACTTCCTACCTCGGCTGCAACCTTGTAGGTAAAGACCAAAGAGACTTCAGAATCCCGATTTGTGATCCTGATGCTGCGATTCATCAGAACTTGATCCGCCTGTCTGGTCCCTAACTCGTCAATGAGGGATGCCTCTTTCAAGCTCTCCTGAAACTGTGAAAACACCGGTTTATCAAGCTGGAAAAAGAGCGATATCCCGGCTGAGTCTCTTCCCCTGACTTCAAGACGATCAAGGTTGTTGAAGACCAGGTTGATCCCCAGGAGTTGCTTCACAGCACGCGGGGCTTCATCATATTGCTCGAATCTTCCAAGAAGTCTTACCTTTTCGATATTATCCAGAAGCTCGTGTTTCAAAGACCATGATATGTCCTTTAACGTAACGACCCGGCGGTTTATGACTTCATATTCCCTTGGCGCAAGATGCCCTGTATTTTTGATGCGGGACTGCTCTTCGGTCTCGATCAGCTTCTGAAGGGTGTCGCACAGGGTGGAAATCTGATCCTGTTGGCTTTTCGAAGAATAGATCTCACTAAAACTGTCTGCGGTCTTCAGGGCTCCGCAAAGGTGCTTAATCTCACCCAGATGCTCTTCCCCGCCAAGGTAGTCTGCTTCCGTTTCCAGCCCCTTTTTCTGGATCGTCTCCCAGGTGTATTCGGAAAGGCTCTGAACCTTCTGCTTCAGCGTTGGTATTGGAGATTCTACTTCTTCATCAGATGGCTTCTTAAAGGCGAGAACCCCTGTTATCCCGCAGTTCAGGACGGC
>JAFDFO010000136.1 GCA_019309815.1 Deltaproteobacteria bacterium | reverse complement strand
TATGCTAATTTCCAGAACGGCCGACAGCCTGAGACAGATTGCTTCCTTAACCGAAGCCTATCCCGCCATTGCCCGCAGCGCCTCTGAGGCCATTGCCATTGTTATCAGGGAACCAGTGATAGTGGACTAGTGTCTTGTCCCAAAACTTATTTACAGAAGCCAAAGCCAACATCATTAAGCAAACTAAGAAATTCCAAATCCCAAGCACCAAATTCCAAAAAAATCCCAAATTCCAATATCCAATAACCGAAACATGCTTGGCGGTTATTCCCTCACACTATCTTTGGTCGGTCATAGGCGTCTTGCCGGGATCGGACCTATCTGATAATTAGAACTCGACCTATTTCAGAGAAAGGAGAACAGATATGGAGAAGAAAGTGCTCAGTGTGATGAAGAAGGCCGGGAAGCCAGTCAGGCCTGGTGATGTGGCTAAGATGATCGGCGAGGAGAGCAAAGATGTGTCAAAAATCATGAGCGGGCTTAAGAAGAAGGGAAAGATCATGTCTCCCAAACGATGCTACTACGCTCTCTCCAAATAGACGCATTCCTTCCCAGAAGCAAAAGTTTCAGCAAAACTACCCTCATGCCCATCATTACGAGGGACGGTCCCGCCCCATATGTCCGGATCCCATACATACTATGCGTGAGTCCATTGTCGGTCGACTGTGTTCACAAATGCGTCCCAGCCCCTTCAGCCTGCGTCAGAAACCTACGAAAATACTAGGACCAGTCTACAATTCTTGTAGATTTTGACCCTGTCCCTCAGAATCGGGCCTTCACTACGAATTGCCGAAAACTGCTTAACCATTTGTCTTTACACAAGTTCTTAAATAGCTGTCCCAGATAGAACCCGATTGGCACAATTAGTGCTATACGAATTCAGGAGAAGACTGCCCAAGGTAGTCTTCTTTCCGCTAACCTGGGTTTCATTCGGGGGTCGCACAGGTAACAGATGGAAAAAGAGTGGGTTGAACGAAGGAAGCATCAGCGGTTCCAGGTGCCATCAAGTTCATTTGCCGGGCTTGGCCCCTATTTTGGGAAGGTAGGACGCATCCTAGACTTGAGTATGGGGGGGCTTGCCTTTCGTTATATTGGTCTCGAAGATCCAAACGGTTCATCATATATAGACATATTCATGAGCGACCTTGATTTCTATCTGCGTAACGTGTCGTTCAAAACGATTTCGGACTTTCCAGTGGTCAGGGACGGCCTAACAACCGTAACTTTGAGACGAAGGGGTATTCAGTTTGGAAAACTGACACCCCAACAAAGTGTTGCACTGGAAGATTTCATTGAGGAACACGCTATCGGCGAGGCATAGACATGCCTCTTGCCTTGCGGCCAAAGATCAGCCAAGGCCGTTCCAAGTCTACAGCCTGAACGGTAGGGAGACAACCAACAGAGAGAGTCCGTACCCGACCCCCTTTTTACACTGATAAGACGCCCTGAATCAGTGGCCTTCTTCACAAGCAACGCGTGGCGCCTACTCTTCAAGACCTTTTCCTGTCTGCGCCTACGCAGCCTTCAACCATGGCCGACAAGACCTGCCTCCGGCAACACTCCCCAATATCTTGTATGGTTTTTTCCACCAACCACAATATATGCTTGACAGACCCATCACGTCATGTTACGAACATGAAACGGAAAAATGTCACATCATGTGTGGCCGTACCACCCGGCAACAAAGAAAGCGGGGTGATAGCTCACAACGCACGGACTTGAAGCCTGTGCGCACAAGCTGAAGGTTTACCGAATGTGGAAGTCTGGGGTCGGTGGCAAATTTTTCTCTCTTTAACTAAAAACCCTTGCTGAGATGAGATAACACGACCCCGACCCCGGATCTCCCTTCGAACTTGCCAGGCCTGAAGGGACCTCCTCCTTGCTCTACATCACACACCTTGCGCCAACCAGTCACAAATCCTCCTTTTGAGGAGGTCCCTCGGCCTTAATTTTTTTTGTTTCACCTCTTGTTTCCTGTGTTGAAGTACGGTTCTTCTCCAATTTAGTTGGAGAAGAGGGTCCGAGGATTGAAGCTCCCTGCAGCAAGCTACGGGGAATCCGCTCGCTATTGCGGTTCAAGGGGTTTGTTTTCTAAAGACTTTATCAGCGCCGTTAACATCCTTTCGATTTCTGCGATGTCTTTTCTTGTGTACCCAATTCACTTGTTTCAATGAAGCCCAGATCTCCTGCCAACAATATCTGGGTTCCTTTCTTTGAATGTTTTCTTGCTTTTCACTTGAATCCTTGGACCCTCGACCCCTTGGATCCTTCAGTAGCTTTTAAAGCATTTGCACTCGACCCCTTGAATCCTTGAACCCTTGAACCCTCTGGGATCACACCTGCTCAATTAGAGATGACACACTTATTTTACCCTAATTAACTACAACTAATCGGGGGGTGATCCAGAAGTACTTAAATCAGTCCTACTGACACGGCCTTTGTCTGAGAACAGTCCCTCCTTTCGAGGAAGGCTTTTCTTGCTATGCCTGATCAAAAGCAAGGATCAGGAGGCCATGAAGGTCCGGCCCAAAAGAATCTCTTGCTTTCCTCATGAACCATTTGATAATTTTGTGACTACGGAACCTTGGTTTAGTGGGTTTGAGAAAGGGAGGCTTGTCATGAAAACGATTGCCTTTGCCCTGATCGTCATACTGACACTGGCACCGGTCGTCTTAGCTGAAGAAACATTTGACCCGTCCACAGGTGAGTGGGAAGAAGCTCCCGACGTGGACGAGGTGTTTCAGGACCCTTACGGTGACCGGCCTCTGTACAAAGACCCGGATATTGGGACTTCCTATGATCCGTACCGGGACCAACAGGACGAGCAGCAACCTCGGGACGAGACGTGGTCGGATGCCCCGGAGGATGAGTGGGATAAGCCACAGGCAGAGGACGGCTTGTCTGACTCCGATGACGATGAGTGGAATCAACCTCCACCAGAAGATGGCTATTCTGATGGGTACGGGGATGAGGGGAGCCGGGAGCAGCCACAGGAAGAATCGTGGTCCTATTCCCCCGGAACCAGGGAGAGAAGAGGACCTCCGCCCCCGTTAAGAGTACCGTCTAACCGCCGATAATCAGCCCGATACGGGCTTCATAATGTCTTACACCCAGGACCCCGTCTCTCATGAGTAGAGCGGGGTCTTTTGATTCCTGATGGCGTGTTCTATGACGACCTTGCGATGAAACAGTAGGGGTCCCGGTCCTCAAAGACGTTCAGTCCATGGCTGTGGGAGATCGCCATGCAGCCACCACAAATGGGACGGATGGTGCAGTCGCGACACGCCTGACAGCCCGAACGATAGCGAGCGGCAATCTCTGAGTCATAGATGTCGGCAATGCTTTGCTCAAGGACGTTTCCAATTGGGGAAGGGAATTTTCTGCAGGCGTGTGCCTGCCCGTCTGAAAGGGCGACGATGAAGTTGAAGGCGGCCCCGCAGCCGTAGCCCGTGCAGCCACCAAAGGGCTCAAGGCCCTTTTCCTTACACAAAATATTGATCAGGTTGTCCTTCAAACGCAAAACCGGGTTGCTTTTCGCAGCTTCGACGTATGCCTCCAAGAAGTCCACGTATTCGCTGGGTGTTGGGAGCTGCAGGTTGGCACCCTCTCCTACCATGGAAAGACGGTTGAAGTTAAAGCTGTCGGTCAGGTCGCGGAGCATTTCACCGAGGGGCAGAACCTGATCGATATTATTCCTGGTGAGGGTAAGCATAACCATCGAGAAGACGTCAAGTTCCCGGAGCACTTTGAGAAACTCGATGACACGTTCGAAGTGTCCGGACCCACGGATCATATCATTGTGTTCGGGCAATCCCTCGAGACTCACCTGGAAAAAAGAAGGCCGCTCAATCTCAAGCAGTTTCTCAATCCCTTTTCTAGGGGCAGGGTTCCCGAGGATGGCAATACCCAGTCCTCGTTCTGACGCCGCCCGGTAAAGGTCTGGGAAACGCGGGTAGAGAAGCGGATTACCGCCTGTGAAGGAAACATGCCCTCCCACGTGTCTGCTCAGGCAGAAGGTGCGCAGGTCATCGAGAATCTCAATCGCTTTTTCCAGCTTAAGCGGCGAACGGTTGCTCCTGTCATAACAGTGCTTGCAGTGGAGATCGCACACCTGGGTGATGTGCCATTGGAGTGCAAAGGTAGGGCTGCAGAGGAAATCCTCATCGGTGTTCTCGCCGACTGGAAAGGTGGCCGGGTCCCGTCTAATGCGGGATCGAGGCTGCAGCAGGATTCCGTTGCCCACAGCCCTGTCGATCGCTCCGTCAACAGCACCGATTGGCAGGTCCCCTGTGGCTGCGGCCTGTTCCGGTTCGATGCCCTCGATGTGCATCTTGAGCACCAGCAGGTCTTCATCGGACGCGGCCTGAGTCCTTATTTCGCCGTTCTTTGGGTCCTGCCAAATCAGGACAAATTCTTCGCCCGGTTCCGGTGGTTGAGAGACCGCGTCACCCTCCGAATGCAGTGTCTCAATTAGGTTCTTCCAGGCAACATGAAGTAACTGAAGGGTAGGATTAACTTCAAGCTGGTCAACTTCCAGCGAGATCTTTTTCTCTCTGGTAGTAATGCTGTTGACGGCCCATTCTATACGGGCAAGTTCTGCAAGAAAGTCGGGTATGGCTGGATCACCGATGTGGAGTGCAAGTGCTTCAGGGAATGCTTCTGGATCCGAATCACAGACTTTGGCTATCCGGTCCCAGTTGTCCGCACCCAGGATGAAACGGCATGTGGGGAACGTCTTTTCAAGTCTCTGTTTACGGAGTGAGTCCACCCATGACCTCTTTGGACAAAGAACGTACTCTTCCTCTGACTCGCCCCGTTCAAAAAATCATGGGAGCAGCCCTATCGGGTCTGCCCAGTTGAGCAAGTGACCAGGGCACGCTGTCGACCGACCCTATGCCACTCACAGCCAATGCTGAACACAGGTTGTAGCGGCCTTCACGAGGCCGGGCACATCAGCTTCAAGAGCTTTTGCCGCCCTGCTTCTCTCCGCTGCAGCTGGTACCCCCACTACAACTGGTCTGCGATCCCTCTGGCTTTTGCTCCTCTGTTGCGGTGCCACCTGCACCTTTCTTCCCAGCTCAGCCGTTTCAGGCTGTCTTGCCCTCTTTGTGGGCGCAGTTGGGAAGGGTGAGGCTGGCACCTGCAAGGAGTCCGGCGAGTCCCAGACCTGCGAGGAGCTTCTTCAGTTGCTTAATGCCCATAGTCGGTCTCCTCTCTGGTTGGTTGACTGAACACTGTTTTCATGCCAGGACAAGAAAAACAGGCGTCAACACTAAGGAATCTCCGAGGGACATCTGTCCCTTGATCCGCAAGTCTGCCCTTGGTAGCACAAAAGGCAAACAAGGTAAAGACTGTATCTCTTGTGGAAAAGAGCTGTATTTTTGATCACGAAAGACTGGAAGCGCGACCCATATTTCACTTTGAGAGTCCCCCACCTATTGCCGCCGCTGCCAAACCGTGCGAACATCCAGGCATCTTTCTTTATTGACTTGCAACGGTTTCTGCCGTAGAACAGCTTGCAGTTTTCAATCCTGGTGCGAACACCAACCAAGGGGGATGATTCCATGCCAGAGAAAGTAAAGAAGGCGGAACGCTTCGAAAAGCGTTTTGGGGTTGTTGCCGTGGAAAAGGGATTTATCACACCAGATCAGCTCTTCGACGCGTTGAAGAGCCAGGTCCAAGATGATATGGAAGTGGGCAGCCACCGGCTCATCGGAGAGATACTGTGTGCCCACGACGCCATGACCTTCGATCAGGTTGATCAAGTACTAATAGTCCTTACACAAATCGAACAGGTTTTTGACTGATCAGGGTTTTTGTGACTACGAACCGACCCAAAACCGCTCCACCCTCCATCTCCCTCTTTCCCTCAACAGCATAGCCCGCAAGTAGCCTCTGGTATTCAATGCAGAGTCTAACCTTTTTATCCCGGCGACACTGATTTTCTCCTTCCCACACGGATTCCGAGCATCCCGCGCCACCAAAGAAGATGCTGCTGACCGACGAGCTAGACGCCGCAAGAGCCTCTTCTTGCTTGACATGTACCTTATGTTGTGATTAGTGTTACAGATTATATACAATATGTAGTTCCAACACCGAGTTAAGGAGAGTTTCGAAAAAACGCCGCTTCTTCCCCGTAATGAGATGGTTCTTTACCAGCTGAGTTCTGGCATTCCACACCCCAACCCCTGGGAGAAACTACTATCATGACAGCCACCAACGAGCGGGTTGAAAGAAGAAGGCATAAGCGTTTCCAGGTCCCAGTCGGTGTATTTGTTGGATTCAGGCCTGACAACAGCAGGCTGGGTGAAATCATAGATATCAGCCTGAGTGGGCTGTCGTTTCGTTACTTGGCGAGCGGAGGACCGTCAAACGGGTCACGCAGGCTGAACATCTTCCTCACTGAACGCGGTTTCTGTTTGGACAATCTGCCATTTGAAACCATTTCAGATGTCGGAACCTACGAAATCCCTTTCACACCAGTAACCATGCGGCGAAGCGGCGTGCGGTTTGAGGGGCTCACAGAAAACCAAGTATCTCGCCTTGAATACTTCATTCAGCACTTCACCATGAGCAAGGCATAGATCGATCATACTGACCTGAACACCAAGACAGACTCATCGCTTCCCTGCCACGGAACCAGAAGCCCAACATCCTCATTCTGACCAGCCCCAGACGAAATCTATGTCGTCATCACAGCAGCTGTGCCCCGGATTTGCAGGTTAGGACCTACAATATCTTGAATATGGATCTACAGTTCTTGTGGGTGCCTGGTCGAATCCCGGAGAGCAGGGTTCAGTCGCAGTAGACTTGAAACAGACTGATTCCTTGAGCCCATTAGGTTAATAGTTTTCTGTCCCTGCAATACCCAGCTGTTGGCACGGTACCCAGCTGTTGGCACGGTTGATGCATATATTTCGGCCACGCACCACCATGTCACAACAGCCAAGAGCGCGATTTCTGATCGGCTGCTGCTGATTCTCGCTTCACCTGGACGTCACGGGAGCTAACGTGCAGCAAGAACGGGTTGAACGAAGGAAGTACAAACGGTTTCAGGTCCCAATCGGTGCATTCATCGTCCTCGGGCCTGATTCCACCAAACTGGGCAGGATCACCGATGTCGGTCTGGGGGGACTTGGGTTTTGCCATGTTGACAAAAAAATGGCACTAGACGGACTTCATGAATTTGACATGTTCCACATTGACAACGGCTTCAGTTTGAAAAAGATTCAGTTCCAAACGATTTGGGATTCAGAGTTTAGGGAAGGCCTATTTGGCTTCATAACCACCAGACGGACCGGCTTACGGTTCGGGGAGTTGACATACAGTCAGAGCTCTCAGTTGGAGCATTTCATCCTTAGTTACACCACGGCTGGTTACCTGGATCATCCTGACCTGCGTACCAGACCGCGTCAAACGCATGGCCTTGCCCCAATTGGCCTGTAACACTGTCCGCATCCACCCTTTCAAGATCATCGACGAGTCCAAATTCTGCAGTCCCCCTTTGCCCGATGAAAACCACTGATTTTTGATCCGTATTTTATCCGAAAAAAAGTGGTGTTGCCTTTGGCAGAAA
>JAFDFO010000135.1 GCA_019309815.1 Deltaproteobacteria bacterium | reverse complement strand
TTTTGAAAAGAGGATGCTGCTCCATGACCGACTCTGACAGACTCTGCGCTGTATACCATCCTGCCGTCACCATCAGGAACAAAACCACCTTATCCACGCTATGCCTGTATTTTGATGAAGTTAACTGCATCCCTTTCTTCCCATTGTACGAGAGCAAAAGAGAAAATCTAAAAGATTTTCAGATCATCGTCCCATTTGCAGCCGAAGGGGATGAGATGTCATCTTTCTTACTAGACAGTGGCCCTCTCGAAGATGAAGCACTCTTTTATCGCCGCGAGGCGATAGGAAGAGTCATACGCGAAGAAACTCCTGAGACTGAGCAATTGTGGGCCTTGGCCGAATCGGTTTTCAAGCAGGGTCATATTGACATGCATAACATCGTGAGATCCTCTGTCATCGGGATGCTTGCCGAAAAACGTGGATGGATTCCAGTGGGTGATAAGCCGGACATCTCAACCCCATTCCCTCCAGGAGTATATTCTTTATCAGAAAACCTGTCGTTTCCGGATGCACAGGAATGTTTTCGGTTGTTTCTTCCCGTCTGTCCTTCTGTCCCTCCCCAAAATATCCTTGAAGCCCGTGAAAACCTGAAAGACGAACTCCTTGGTTTCAGGAAGGCCATGCAAAGGCTGTCGAGCGTGGCGTCGACACAAATGGACGGCTTCTCCCTGCAGGACCTGAACCAAGAGGCCAAATCCGTGGCAGAAAGCGCTGTTGAACCGGCATTGAATGACCTGCGAATGAAGATTGAGCGTGGGCAGGACACAGCGTGGAAGCAAGCTTTTGGCAGTGATTTGACTTCGGTTCCACTCATCGGTTACGCCTTTGCCGCTCCCACCCTGGAATTTCTTGGCAGCATTCTTGACAAAGAATCCGAAGACGTTGAAACCCCATTCTCAGCAGAACGAGGAATGGGCGCATCAATGCGGGCAGGTTTCAGCCTTTTATTGAAGGTGGATTAGGTCTAGCGAGAAGACGCGTGAAATGGTCACAATCGCTTCTTCTCTTGCGAGGTCCGTTCATCAGCATCGCAGAAGGGTTTCGGTAGTGATTATCAGGGACACAAAAGTGTACAAACATTTCAGCGACAGAGATATCCTCTTCAGTGTGCTCGATGAGATGGAGGGCAGGTTTGGTTTTTCGTATTCTGAGCTGGCAGACAGGATGTGCCGGGAGATAAGAGAATACTATCAGAACATATCCGAGGTGTCTCACGATTCCACGAAAGAGGTGAGACCAAAGCTCGTCCTAGGGTTGTCAGGGGGAGTGGATTCCTCGGTCGTCGCATATCTGGCCGCAAAGGCAGTTGGCACTGAAGATGTTCTGCCGATAACCATGCCCGCATGGGACAATGACGAATGTGTCCGTTTATCGAGTCTGGTGAGGAAGGAACTGAAAATCAGTGATGCGTCTGTCCAGTGTGTCGTTCCTATTCTGGAAATTGTCAAACAGGAGATTCTGACGATAAACAGCTTGAAATGGACAGGAATTGAGATAGACACTTCGAGAGAAAGCCAGACCGATATGGACAGGATGCGTATAGGCAACTTTGCTTCAAGAGCGAGGATTGCCATACTCTATGATATTGCACGTAAAATGAACGGAAAGATCCTCGGAACAGGTAATCGCACGGAGTTTGTACAAGGCTATGCAGCAAAATACGGAACCCCCATCTCTTTTGATTTCGGCGTCCTGGACGAGCTATACAAAACAGATATCTATGCGCTTGCGGGAATCTTGAAGATGCCCGAAGAGATCATCGGGCGTGTTCCAACCACGGGTTATTTCCCGGGCCAGACCCATGAGAAGGAGCTTGGAGCCAGTTGGGAGGAGCAGGACGCATTGGCATTTCTGCTGTTCGAAAAAAGAATGGCGATAGAAGAAGTCGCTGAGACGTATCAAGTAAAGAGAGGGTTTGTTGAAACAATGATTAGGAGATACGAGCGAAGCAAAGAGAAGCGCATGCTCAGACAACCTCACATCAGACTGGGGTTCATCAAGGATGGAGTTATTCACTGAGGAGCATTATTCAAAGGCGTTGGTGATCGGTGCTGGTAGCGGACGGGACATAGCCAGCTGTGTTCTCGTAACAGAGAGACTTCGACAGATAGGGGTCGGAGTTGATTTGGCCGGCTTCCTGAGTCCGTGGGCACTTCACATGTTTGATGAGGTACTTGAGAAGCCGGTCAATGAGCTTACCGGGAAGAGGAGTAAGAAATTCATAGCCTCAAGAGCGGATGTTTCTCTTGATTCCTATTTTGAGCCCACTCTGTACATGTTAAACAGGGAGCTTGATCTTGGGATTGGCAGCTTCTACCTGTTCTCTCTTCAGTACGGGACAGAACTGCTTGGACAGGAGCTTGAAAGGTTAGTTAAAGAGAACTCATACGATGTGGTCATCGCTGTGGATATTGGTGGCGACATCTTGGCTCGAAAAAAGGACTATCCATGGCTCCTTACACCCATTGTCGATTTTTCGTGTCTTAGCATTATAGCTGGGCTGCGCTCAGGGATAGACAGTTATCTGACCGTAGTTGGTCCTGGCACGGACGGGGAGTTGCCCTGTCGGGACCTGCAAGAGATTCTGAGCGAATTGCAGCGAGAAGGGCTGGTTTTGGGGTTCGATGAACTGACCAGGGGCAGTAACCATTATAAGGTGTACGAGCGTGTGAACCGGGAAATCAATTCACGGACCGGCTCCCGAAGTAACACCTTCAGGCTCATTGAAAGAGTGCTGGACTCGAGTGAGAACGTCCTGGAGGGCCGTGAAAAGAGGGTGGTCATCAAAGATAGGAAATGGCACCTCACGTTTCCAGTTGATCTGTGGCCCTCTTTGGCCAAGGGCGTGTACCACCTTGATCTCAAGGGCGTGAATTCCATGAGAGAGGTTGGGCTGAACTACAAGAGCGTTTTCGAAGCTTTCACAGAGCTAAGGGCGC
Source organism: Deltaproteobacteria bacterium (assembly GCA_019309815.1). Classification (GTDB taxonomy): domain Bacteria; phylum Desulfobacterota; class Desulfobacteria; order Desulfobacterales. Next base: position 6,575 of record JAFDFO010000135.1, on the reverse strand, counting down.
TTGGTGCTGGAGGAACCGAGCTTGACCTGTCTTTTGTCTCATGTTCAGTGGACGGGAGAGTGGATGAGGACATTCTATTCCTTCTGACACCGCCTGACCGCATGGAAGAGACAACGAGAAAAGAGATCCTGGAGTACGGTGTCAAGCTCACATCACAGGGGGATATTCCGCGTTCGGTGATACTGGCAAAAGACAGGGGTGCTTTCGAACTTCCGCCAAACCTTGATATCCATGAGAGTGACAATTGGGGATCCAACGTTCTTTTTATGGAGGCTGTCGCGGGAGCGAAGCAGACGTGATGGTCACGCGGTTGCGTATGACACGTGTCAGACAGGGAGGAACAGGTCGTGGAAGAACTTGTCCACCAAGAGGCACTGGTTGATCAATATGTCGAGGAGAACAACACAGAAGCTGCTGTCAGATTGTTGTTCGACATCATTGTAGATCATGCCAAGGCAAGGGACTTTGCCAAGGCAAAGACTTTGTGGGAAAAGCTTTCTGAAGTCGATCCCATGGCTTTGACTGAAATAACGAAGTCTGGTGAAATCATTGAAGAGGAACAACGGGGCGCCATAGATCAAAACCACAGGGATGTTTGGTCAGAGCTTTACAGGACTCTAACAACCGAGGAAACAAATACTCTATATTATGCTATGCAAGAGCAGGAATACGACCCTGATCAGATCATCCTAAAACAGGGGGACAGAGATACGCATCTCTATTTCATCGATTCGGGCCAGGTGAAGATGATCAGTAGCCAGGAAGGCATGGAGATCCTCGTGAACACCCTTGGCCCCGGTAGTATTGTGGGCGTAGATACCTTTTTTGCTGATACGGTTTGTACTACATCTCTGGTAACGCTTTCAGGCGTTATACTGCACATCGTGGACAAAAATGTGTTGGCCACATGGCATGAGGAATGTCCCTCCCTTGAACCTAAACTTCATCAACACTGTCTCAAGCTTAAAACGGTTGACCATCTGTTGAAGGAAAAAGGTCTCAATCGCAGATCCCATAAACGGGTCGGCATATCGGGGAAAGGTATCTTTCAGGTCTTAGATGTTGCTGGAGATCCGGTGGGGAAGGCCTTCAAGGGTAACCTGTCTGATATCTCTACCGGCGGAATGTCATTCTTTCTGAAGATCTCGAAGAAAGAGACCGGTAGCCTTTTGCTCGGTCGTGGCTTGCATATAAGATTCACCCTGCCTCAGGGGGCATCCCAACAGGAGATAGATATAAATGGCACTGTTGTTGCCGTTCGCTCTCACCCTTTTGAAGACTACTCTGTTCACATCAAATTTGACCGGATGCTAAGCGAGCGGATTGTTGCAGAGATAGAACGCCTTGCGACCCCTGACCAGTGGTGAAACGAGTAGGAGCCATCAGTCGTCATCATATGGATCTATGAATATGGATCATCTCCCGATTGGTTGTAGTCAATTAGGGTAAAATAAGTGTGTCACCTCCAGTTGACCAGGTGTGATCCCAGAGGGTTCAAGGATTCAAGGGCCCAAGGATTCAAGTGAAAAGCAAAAAAATATTGAAGATCCCTCCAGCAAGCTGGAGGGAACCTTCGACCGTAAGGAAGGCTGCCATTTTCCAAGTCGCTCGCTAACCCCGCAGCGACTCGACTGAGCTCGTCGAAGTCAAGCTACGGGGAATGCGCTCGCTATTGCGGTTCAAAAAAAGGAACCCAGATTTTGTTGGCAGGAGATTTGGGCTTCATTGAAAGAAGTGAATTGGGTACACAAAAAAAGACATCGCAGAAAGCGAAAGAATGTTAACCGCGCTGATACAGTTTTTAGAAAACAAACCCTTGAATCCTTGACCCCTTGAATCCTTGGACCCTATTCTCCAACTAAATTGGAGAAGAATCATGAATATCTACCTAATCGTTATTCTATTCATCATTGTTGGCAATTACCTCTTAAATGCCGTTGTGGAGACGGCCAACGTGAGGTACGCCAAAACCGATCTGCCCAAAGAATATGAAGGTTACTACGATGCAGATAAATACAGACAGTCACAAGACTACCTGAAAGAAAACACCCGCTTTGAAATAACTACCGACACAATTATCACACCGATTACAGTAACCTTCATTCTGGTTGGCGGGTTTAACATTGTTGATGGGATTGCAAGAGGCTTCGGACTTGGCCCTATCCTGACAGGACTGATCTTTGCCGGGATTTTGCTACTCGCTCTCCAACTAATGACCATTCCCTTTTCAGTTTACAATACCTTTATTATTGAGGAGAAGTATGGCTTCAACCGAACGACTCCAAAGACATTTATTTTAGACATCCTGAAGAGCTGGCTCTTGGCTGGCTTGATTGGGGGGATCGTCTTTTCAGTTATCTTGTGGCTATTCGCCAGAGCCGAGAGTTGGGCCTGGGTCTATTGCTGGGTTGTGGTGGTTCTGTTCCAAATCGTCCTCACGTTTCTTGCTCCTGTGATCATATTGCCTTTGTTCAACAAGTTCTATCCTTTGGAAGACGGGGAACTCAAGGCGGCTATCGAAGACTATGCCAGATCACAGCGTTTCAAAATGAAGGGCATTTTCAAAATGGATGCGTCTAAGCGTTCTACCAAATCCAATGCCTTCTTCACGGGCTTTGGGAAACTCAGGAGGATCGTCCTCTTTGATACGCTGATAAAGAGACACACGACCCTGTTTTCAGCCTTCAAGATGCAACATACGTCGATATACGCAAGTCTGTTCTTCTTCGCCTTTCTCTATGCTCCGATCAACTTAGTTATCTCCATATTCAGCAACATCCTGTCAAGAAGGCACGAATATGAAGCTGATGCGTATGCAGTTTCGACATACAGAAGACCAGAGTCAATGATTTCTGCACTGAAAAAACTCACGGTTGACAATCTCTCCAACCTGACACCCCATCCGCTAAAGGTGTTCTTAACCTATGGGCATCCTCCTGTCCTGGAAAGGATCCGGGCTATTCGTGAGCTGACTTGAGCTGGCACTTCTATTGTTTTGTCCCAGGAGTTATTTATACGAAGTCAGGGCAAACATGATCTCCTTGTTGAGTAATTAACATGTAAAATTCGAAGCACGAAATCCGTACTGTTTTCAAGGCGTCAGCCGCAAACAATATCGAAATCCGAATTTTCTAATGTTCTAAACAGGTTCGTGTAATGTTTGGGTCATTGCGGCTTCGCCTTGAAAACAGTACGGATTTTCAATATTGCCTTTGAGGGTCCTGTGCGATCTTGGAAATCATGTAAGTTGTTCATGGGGACGCAACACTTGGACTCGAACGCGGGCTTCTGAATGGTCGGGGTGGCTGCTATACGTCTTTCAGTAGAACGTTGTCTGGAGACGTCTCGATAAGATCGTCAAAACTCTTCAGAGATTGTGCCAGTCTTTTGAGCTCTTCTGACTGGGCCACAGGGATGTTGTTGCTTCCGTGCCATTCCATTACATCTATGACATACTTAATCGTTAACGTGTCCGGGTTGCGCCCTGGTTGGAAGGCTACGGAGCCATTCTCATCTACCTTGATTGGGGAAACAAGGCCGGATTCAACCAGCTCATACAGAATCTGGCGGACAAGACGAATAGGAATATCTAAGGTGTGAGAAATCTTAGTCTCATCCCAGGAATGGTCTCCGTCAGAAAAATGCTTCACCAGTAGATGGACAATTCTGAGACCCAGCAGCCTTTTGAAGGCGTAGCTCACGTTTAAGGCGTCCGGCTCAAACTCGAAAGTGTCCACATTCTGGTGTGCAAAAGATACTTCTGCCCCAAACAGCACGATTACCCAACTCAATTGCAGCCATATCAGGAAAAGGGGCAGGGCCGCGAAACTCCCATATATGGCGTTGTATTTGGCCACCCCAACTTGAAAGACGATGTAACCCCACTGGAACATTTGATACACGACACCTGCGATGAATCCGGCAAGTATTCCGGATTTGAAACGGACTTTTGTGTTTGGCATGAATATATACACGAATGAAAAAAGAAACAGTATTGTTCCATAGCGTACCAGCTTCAGCATGAAGAATATGACCGGAGCAACCGGCCCCAGAAGGGCAATCCTTTGGATAAACGTTTCAGCCTGGCCAACCATTAGAACGGTGAGACCACTCGACATGATAAAAAGAACCGGACCGATCAGCATGATAGAGAGGTAGTCCGTAATCTTTCTTAAGAAAGATCTTCCCTTCTTGACTCCCCAGATGTCGTTAAAAGATTTTTCTATGTTTCCTAATATCTTGATAATTGCCCAGAACAGGATAACAATACCTATACCGGCGATCATACCCCCCTGGGTATTTTCCAGGAGGGCATTGGAATAGTCGATGATTTTGGTCGCGACCTCTCCCTGACCTTCAAGCCTCTCCATGAGTTGTTTTTGCAGGACCTTTTCAAAACCAAACCCTTTGGCAATTCCAAAGAGCATCGCACAAACTGGAACAACAGAGAGTACTGTATAGAAAGTCAGGGCAGACGCTCTAAGTTGCAGCTTGTCTTCAACAAGTCCGCGCACGGATAATATGCATATCCTCAGGAGCCTTATCAAAGATGATTTTGAGCGGGAGAGATCGCTTAAGCGGATTCTCCAGATATCAGTTGTCAGGAATTGTGTTACACTTGAGATCATGAGCAATTCTCTTTTTGTTGCTTTTCTCTGGGCTAGGCAAAAGACTATGCGACCATACCCGCACAGGTCAAGACAAAAAATATCTGACAAGGCAAAACCATGCCCTTGTCAAACCGACAAAAAGACAATATAATGCATTTGCTTCTTCATAGAAACCCACATGGCTCACTTTTGTTTAGGCATAGCATTCCTTTCTGTTCTCATGAATCAACGACTCACCCAACATAGAAGAACCTTTCATCTGCGAGGAATCTCATGAGCCGCCGCACGGAAGACGCGGGGACGGGACGTTTTGGCACGTTCCGGGGCGTCTTCATTCCCAGCACACTGACCATTTTGGGGATCATTCTGTTTCTCAGGATCGGCTGGGTTGTGGGCCAGGCTGGACTGATAGGCGCATTCACCATCATTTTGATCGCCAACGCTATCTCGTTTCTAACCGGTCTCTCCCTTTCCTCCATTGCGACGAACATGAACGTCAAGACCGGAGGCAGCTACTACATGATCACGCGTACATTGGGATTGGAGATCGGTGGCGCTATCGGCATCCCGCTGTTTCTCTCGCTTGCTATCTCTGTGGCCTTCTATATCATTGGCTTCACAGAAGCCTTTACAGCAGTTTTTCCCGGCCTTGACCCCAAAGTCCTTTCCACTGCGCTGATCCTGGCATTCGGTTTACTTGCCTATGTGGGGGCCGATTTTGCTCTCAAAATCCAGACGGTTATTCTTACGGTATTGGCTTTGGCTATTTTGTCCTTTTTTGCCGGGGACTGGTCAAGATGGGTGACCCCGCGGTTCTTTGCCCCATCCGGGTCCACTATCAGTTTCTGGGCTGTCTTTGCCATCTTCTTCCCGGCTGTAACAGGCATCAGTGTGGGCGCCGCCATGTCCGGTGACCTGAAAGACCCCTCAAGGAGCATCCCAAGGGGTACGCTTGCAGCGGTTGGTGTTACAGCTTTCATCTATTTGGCCACAGCGTTATGGTTGGGAACCCATGCCACCACCCAGGAACTTCTTACTGACAACATGATCATGCAGAAGATCGCCCGGTGGCCGATTCTCATCCTTCTGGGCGTGTGGGTTTGTGCGCTTTCTTCGGCTTTGGGAAGCATTCTCGCAGCCCCTCGCATCCTACAAGCCCTCTCCTTTGATCGTGTTGTACCCAGAACGTTTGGTTCCCAGTTGGGTAGTGCCACGGAACCACGTGTCGCCGTTCTTGTAACCACTGTCATTGCCACGACTTTCATCTGGATGGGAAACCTAGACTTCGTGGCTTCCATCATTACGATGTTCTTTTTGAATACCTACGGCATGATCAATTTGGCTGCTGGTATAGAAAGGCTGGTGGGGAATCCAAGTTTTCGTCCGCAGTTCAAGGTCCCCTGGGCTCTGTCCCTGCTTGGTGCAGCTGGCTGCTATGGCGCCATGTTCCTGGTGAATGCACCCGCTACCATTCTGGCGATTCTGATCAGTTACGGCATTTTTATCCTCCTGAAGCGCCGTTCCATCCAACGAAACTGGGGGGATATTCAGAGTGGTATTTGGTTTGCGCTCACGCGCTTTGGATTGGTTCGCCTTGAATCAGTCCCCTGGCATGTCAAGAATTGGAGGCCAAACATCGCTGTGTTTTCAAGCTCGCCGGATACCCATGACGAACTCATGGAAATGGGCGTGTGGCTTAGCAGCGGCCGGGGGATCGTGACCCTCTATCATCTGCTCGTTGGTGATATAGACGAACTGGCGAATCGTGGTCTCCGAACAACCTGGGTAAAGCATATCCAAAAACACTTCCGAGAGAATGGAGTAGAAGCTTTTGCTGAATGCAGCATTGTGAATGATTTCTATCAGGGAGTGACGATCACGCTTCAAACCCATGGCATGGCCGGGCTGGAGCCAAATGTCGGCCTCCTGGGTTGGGGTGGCCACCTGGGAGTTCAAGAAGAACAG
>JAFDFO010000134.1 GCA_019309815.1 Deltaproteobacteria bacterium | reverse complement strand
AGGTTCCCGTCATCGTTCTTACCGCTTACGACGGTTTTGCGGGTGATCCTCGCCTGTCGGGGGCCGATGGCTACGTCGTGAAGAATTGTGACCTTACAGAACTAAAGAGCAGGATCGCCGATATTCTAGAGAGTGAACTATCGGTTGACGAAGAAATGACGCCATAGACACGTTTCGCCGATTTGGCGCAGGGTATGAATTTGTAATGAAGCGAACAAAAAGAGAAGATGATGAAGCCCTGCCACGAATTCTCATTGTGGATGACGAAGATACGGTCTGTAGACTCTATGCCGAAGAACTCATGGACGAAGGACACAACGTTATCACAACGACTGACGGCGGAGGACTCCTGGAAATCATTGAGCACCAAAAGTCTGGGGTGATCGTGTTGGATATTAAAGTGGGTATCTACGATGGTCTCGACCTACTCCAAGATATACGAAAAGCCCGCCTCCAAGTCTAAATTAAAGAGGTATCTCACGTCGTTAGGCCGTCACGGATTCATTGAGCAAACTGGCATGTGCTTTGCGGTAATTTCATCTATAGTTCCTTTTGAATAGTTGTCAACCTGGACAATCGAAAAGAATGGGAGGCAACATGAAGGGGAACGAGCATGTAGAAAACGACCCGAGAGAGTGGCGGCGTTGGGACGACGAGCTTGTGGAACAATTCGCTCGTGAAGTGCGGTTCCTCGTCAAGGTTCTGGCCGGTCTGGTATTGGCCGTCTGTACCCTGGTGATAATGAAGATATTTTAAGAGAATGTAGCCCTGGTCAAAGGCAGATGCAACGTCAAGCAAAGATTTTCAAGGCCATGTCGCAGCCCGAATTCTATCCTCATCATGTAAGGGCTGTTCAACAAAGGGAGACCCATATCTCCAAGGTTTTCTTGACGGGCGACTATGCCTACAAGGTCAAAAAACCAGTAAGCCTTGGTTTTCTCGATTTTGCTACACTGAGAAACCGGCGCCATTTTTGTCTCCGGGAGCTATCCCTCAATCGGCGTCTAACAAGTAATGTGTACCTGGATGTCCTCCCTATAACGTGGCAAGACGGCAAGTATTACCTGGCGGGACCAGGAAGCCCGATTGAATACACATTGAAGATGCGCCAACTCTCTGCCGACCGTTCCATGTTACGCTTGCTACACAAAGGGAAAATCAACACAGAGGCGCTTCAAGCCCTTGCTGGCGTCCTCAGCAGATTCCATGCCCAGGCCCCCACCGGAGGACACATCAACACATTTGGGGAGTGGGAGGCCGTTTGGGCAAATTGTGAAGAAAACTTCCAACAGACAGAAGGATTTGTGGCAAAGATACTCCCCGAGAGAACGTATCAAATCATTCGGGCGGCAACCCGATCTTTCCTGCGAAGATGGCGAGACCTTTTTCAGAATCGCGTTGAAATGGGAAGGATCCGTGATTGCCACGGAGACCTGAGAACAGGGCATATATATTTTGTTGATGGAATACAGGTCATTGACTGTATCGAATTCAATGAACGTTTTAGATACAGCGATATCGCATCTGATCTCGCGTTTCTCGCCATGGACCTCGATCACGAGGGGTACTCAGATGTCTCTCAGAATCTCCTTGCGGCTTACGTTCAGCATACTAAGGACCAAAATGTGTTTGTCCTGCTCGACTTCTACAAATGCTACAGAGCCTTCGTACGGGTGAAAGTGAACTGTCTTCGCCTACATGAAGGGGGTTTGAGCACAAGTGAATACGATAGAATCCTGGAGGACACTTATCGCTATATGGAGCTTGCTTACCGGTATGCAGTTCAGTTTACTCGACCGACTCTTTGGGTCATGTCCGGCCTGCCGGCATCAGGTAAAAGTGTTATTGCCGAAGAGATAGCCAAAGCATTTGGCATCAGAGTGTTCCGCTCCGATGTAATCCGCAAAGAGCTCTTTGGCGTGGAACCCACTGCGGAAGTCGACGTAGCGTTTGAAGAGGGGATCTATTCAAGAACCGCCACTTCACTTACCTACGGAAAGCTTCTCCTCTTAACCCAGGAAGAGATTGAGAAAGGGTGTTCCGTTATTCTGGATGCAACCTATAGCAGTCGACGACATCGCAGTGAGGTCCTCCGCCTGGCAAGGGACATGGACGTCAATTTGATATTTGTGGAATGCGTTTGCCATGAAGACTTGATCAAAGAGCGCCTGCGAGAAAGGGAGACGGTCCCATCAATTTCTGATGCACGTCTGCCTCATATTAGAGAGATCAAGACAGCGTTTGAGCCGTTGGATGAAGTCCCGGATGAGATGCACATTGTCGTGGACACTGGGAAGCCCCTGGAAGAAAACATGGGACAAATCCTCTCCCAAGATTATGCCCTCGAGAGCCTTCAAACGACAAGAGCCCTTAAGGCCAACGCTTAGAACCCACAAGAACTTCAAAATCACGTGTAAAAGACGTTGATATTGAAGCTCCCTGCAGTCCCGCCATAGCGGGACAGGGAATGTTCTGCCCGAAGGCAGTGCTCCGCAGCGACCGTAAGGAAGTCTGCCATTCTTGTGTTCGCTCGCTAACCTTTATCCGCCTCTGGCGGGACGGGGAATGCGCTCGCTTTGCGGTTCATGCACCAAATGCTTCTGTGCATCGGTCGGGCCTGCTTCTTGTGAACAAGATAGCGATAGGCGGATCAATTCAAACATGAATGTGCGGCCTGCGTTGGCTATCAATGCAACGAAGTCAGGTTCCAACATCAATCTTCGTGTTTCCCTCTCTTGCAGTTACAAAGCTTTACAGTCTGTAAAAACGTCCGACAGGCTTCGGTATGATCCTGAACCGCACCCCGGTACGTCATCCTCAAATATCGAGTTATGTCAGTGGGTTGCATAGACTGAAGAGCCTCCTTCTGTTGGTACGCTTATTGCTCTTGTAATTAACATGACGTGCTCTTTGTATAGCTGACTTCGCAAGGTTTCCCCCCGCGTATTTTCTTTTGGTGCGTGGCGGATGGATCTTTGACAATATTGTTCCTGCCGTGTTCGTGATTGACAGGATTCTTCTCTGAAAAAGCACTCCGTGCACGCGAACCCGAGTTTGCTTTGGCAGGCAGGTTCTGTTTTCGACAGAAAAGTCTAAAGAAGCAATAAGGTTGATCACTAAAAAACAGTTCTTGAGAGTATCCCAACACGGCACATAGGCGGGGACAATTTCATATACCTTTCAGAAGTCTGGAGTCTGAAGCAATATTTTGTCTCGCCGCAGCTATTGAACGGACAGGATGAGACACTGACTCTGGCTCCGGATTCTGTTCGGCGTTTTCTTGAGGAGCCCGGGTTATGGCTACGCGAAAGGATCATAGGAAACATAAACGATTCCAGGCCCGAAAAGATGTATTTGTCGGCATCGGTCCTCATGATATCCAGGTAGGACGTCTCAGAGACGTGAGCATGGGTGGCCTTGGATTTCGTTACATTGGCAACGGGGAACCGTTGAAAGGGACCCACCATATAGACGTATTCATGGGAGAGGGGGATTTCTATCTCAGCAGGGTTCCGGTAAAGACTGTTTCAGACATCGAAGTGGTTGGCAAAGCCCCTTCAGCTGCTACAACCATGAAAAGATGTTGCCTCAAATTCAAGAAGCTCACAGACGAACAGCGAGCTAAGCTAAAAGAGTTTATGGAAAACTATACCGTGGGGGAAGCATAAGCACGGAAATTGACGAGGGCCCGCATTCAATTGTGAAATAACGTAGCGGCGCAAGTCTTTTTCTCCCAGAAAGCCCCGAATCAACCGGCTTCTAATCCATGTAATGGAAGATTGCCCACGGTTGCTCGTCGGGGCTTTTTTGTGACCCCGGCACCAAGGCTACATTTGAGGTGCGATCCCACCGCGAAAAAACAGGACCGGATGGCTAAATATGCGCCGCTGGAACCTTGATTTGACTTACGGATGCTCCTATTACGGTGTAGTCTGGCCCGAAAGATTACGACATGCATCTGATGTTGACCGGTTCATTTGCAAGAATTTCCTTAGGGACTATCGAGGAGCTGTCGGCGTCTGCAAAACGCCTTGCCCACACGAAACGTAGATACTTCTGCAAGAATAAATGATTGTCTTTTTGCAAAGGAGCAGACGACAATAATGAACCCGATAGATAACCAAGCTTTGTTAAGTGAAGAAGAGGCTATCAAGGAAAAACTTGAGGATCTAAGATCCCGGATTGCCCAAGTTCATGAGGGGCTTGAATCCGTGAAGGAATGTTCCCGTTTGAGCAATTTCTTGCAGAAATTATACGAAATAAGAGAAGGGGTTAATCAGTTAGAGCAGGGTTTGCTACAGACCCACCTCAGATGCTGCATTTCTCCCAAAATAAAGGTGCCTGGCGAGGTTATTGTAGCAGTCTCCAGCCTTAGTAAGAAACGTCATGGCGCAATTCTTGTGATCGAGCAAGAAGATATCGTGGATGACTATCTTAAAGGCGGGTTCGTGGTCGAGGCTGTAGCTAGTGCCCTGGTCATAGAAAACATCTTCTATCCGGGAAGCCCCCTTCATGATGGGGCAGTGATCATCCGAAAAGGCAACATCGTGAAAGCAAGCTGTTTACTCCCGTTGGCTCCCCACGCCTTGGAATTGGGGGACCTCGGACTAGGAACGCGACACCAGGCAGCCATCGGGCTCAGCGAGGTGAGTGATGCCCTCATCATTGTAGTTTCTGAAGAGAAGGGTTGGGTCTCATTGGCCATTGAAGGCCGATTATACCCGAACCTGGGAACATTTGCCTTGCTTCAAAAGTTGGGAAATGCAGCGGAAGGAGGCACATGATGGGCACTTTTGATAATTGTGTATCCTTAACGGTCAGGAAGGGAATATGGGACGCCTTTGGTGAAATAGCTTCTCAAAGGAAAGTTGATACCTTAGAACTCATTGAAGAGGTCTTGATCGATTTCATTGTCAATAACGTGGATGATTGTCACAGATTCCCCGATTTGCTCGATGATGATGACGTGATGAAACCTCGGCCGACTTGTTAGTGGACAAACTAAGGACGAGAGTTGGGCACTCTTTTTAAGCCGGTTCCCTTAGAAATACAACTTCGCGGCTATGTGTGTGATTCGTGTCGCCTTTAAATGGATTTCAGGCATAGTATCTCTCATGAGGGGGTTGTGTAATGGCCAGTAAGAAAGAGCCAGTTGACCGAAGGCAACGTAAGCGGTTTCGAGTCCGGGACGATACGGTTGTTATATTCAGATCCCCTGATGCTGGAATGGGTCGACTAATAGATATCAGCATGGGCGGACTTACGTTTAATTGGGTTACCAGCGAAGTGCTACCAATTGAAGCAACCAAACTTGACATATGCCGGACAGGTAGTCTTTTTATTCTGTATAATCTGCCCTGTCAAAGCATTTGGGAGTTATCAGTCTACGAAACACGCCCGACTTCTCTACACACGAAGCGATGTGGCGTGCAATTTGGCGAGTTGACACCTGACCAAATATCTCAGCTGGAACATTTTATCCAAAACCACACCACGGGTGAGGTGCAAGCTCAAGACCCGGACACACATTGATTGTCAAAGAGCGAAGTAGGGGTCAGGAATGACCGTTCCCTTTCCGGAGTCTCATATGCATCACGCCAGATTCAAGACACTACCATATTACCTTCAGCCGAGTACTAAGGCCCCTTTTCTTGTGAAGAGAGGTGGGGGTCGTCTTTGTGGCAATGGGAGGATTGTCTGATGCCCAAAAAACCAACCCATGAAGGATTGGAAGAAAGGGTCAAGGAAAGAAGCTGCTCGCTGCAGGCAGGCTGAGGAGGCGCTCAAGGGAGGACAAGAGAACCTGAGAACCATACTCGATTCTGTGCCAGCCGGAATTGTGACCATTGATGCGGAATCGCACACGATTGTTGATGTTAATCTCGCTGCGTTGCAAATAATTGGTACCCTCAGGGAACAGATAGTGGGTAAGGTGTGTCACAATTTCATCTGCCCAGAAGACGAGTGTAAATGTCCAATCACAGACTTGGGACAGACCATGGATAACTCAGAACGCGTGCTGATTAGACCCGACGGAAAAACCGTGCCGATTCTCAAGACCGTGGCCTCAGTGATTATCGATGGTCGTATGTATTTGATCGAAAGTTTTCTCGAC
>JAFDFO010000384.1 GCA_019309815.1 Deltaproteobacteria bacterium | reverse complement strand
TCATATATCAACATTCAATGCTGAACAATTGGTAAAAGAACGAACAGCAGAGCTCGTGGATGCTAACGAACGATTGAAACAGGAGATAGAAGCACGGAGACTTGCTGAACGGGACTTAGTGACGTAGCGTGACCAGCTTGCAGAGCTTGTGGAACAGCGTACCACCCAACTCACGGCAGCCAATAAGCAGTTGAAGCAGGAAATCAATGATCGAAAACGGGCAGAACAGGAAGCCCGGCTACAGCAGGAACAACTCTTTCAAGCTTCCAAGATGGCTTCGCTGGGGACACTGGTCTCCGGAGTAGCCCACGAGATCAATAATCCAATTTCGTTTATTACGTTAAATGGGCCAACTCTTCAGAAAGTGTGGCAAGATGTTACACCTGTCTTAGATGAACACCACCGGAAAAACGGGGATTTCTACATCGCCAACATGGACTATGATGACCTGAGAGAGAGAATCCCCGTTCTCTTGTCGGACATCACCGAAGGGGCAAAGAGGGTAAGCACCATTGTCACCGATCTAAAAGAATTTGCGCGTCAGAGCGCCCCTGAGTTCACGGATAAAGTTGAGATAAAGTTGATATCAACAAGGTAACAAAAACAGCAGTTGGACTTGTTTCAAACACGGTGAAGAAGTCTACGAATCGATTTTCTCAGACCTACGAACCGAGTGTTCCTTTGATTAAAGGGAATGTCCACCGGATAGAACAGGTTGTAATCAACCTGTTGGCCAATGCCTCTCAGGCCCTGACGAATAGCGAGCAGGCCGTTTCGGTTTCCACTACCTACGACCACAAATCGGATTGCGTTGTCGTGGAGGTCCAAGATGAAGGTGTGGGGATGTCTGCTGATGTATTGCAGCAGATTACAGACCCCTTCTTTACAACTAAGCGCGACACTGCTGGAACCGGACTAGGCCTATCCATGTCGGACAGAATCGTAACGGATCACGGGGGGAAAATGATATTTGAATCGGTCGTGGGCCAAGGTACGGCTGTTAAGGTTTATTTCCCTGCAAGTACAGTATCTAAAGAGGAATCGAGGTTCGGAAATGAAAGGCACAGCTAATCCCCAATACCCGATCATGATAGTAGATGACGAAGAGCAGATCCTCTTAGCCATTGACACCACTCTGCGCATGGCAGGCATGACCAACACCATCACGTGCCAGGACAGCACGAAGGTCATGAACTATTTTTCTGAGCACAAGGTGGAAATCGTGCTCCTGGATTTGACCATGCCACGTATGGACGGCGAGGAACTGCTCAGCATAATCAATCTTCAGTACCCGGAGGTTCCTGTGATTGTTGTGACCGGGGCCGTGGATATTGAGACGGCTGTTCGATGCATGAAATCGGGCGCCTTTGACTACGTAGTCAAACCAATTGAAGAGGACCGGCTGCTGGCAGCTGTCAGGCGTGGTGTGACCTTTCGAGAATTGGAGAGAGAGAACCTTGCACTTAAGCGCCGCATCTTCTCGGACACGTTGGAACATCCCGAGGTATTTTCTAACATAGTCACGAATAACAAAGTCGTGCTGTCAGTGTTCAAGTATGTTGAGTCGATAGCTGACTCAACTGCGCCCGTGCTAATTACCGGCGAGACTGGTACGGGAAAGGAGTTGGTTGCCAGGGCCGTTCATGCCTCAAGCCGTATGAGCGGTGAGTTTGTTGCTGTAAATGTGGCCGGGCTCGATGATCACGTCTTTTCAGACACGCTGTTTGGGCATGTAAAGGGTGCATTCACCGGGGCAGACGACATCCGCCGAGGACTGGTGGAACAGGCGGCCGGAGGTACGCTCATGCTGGACGAGATAGGCGACCTCAGCCAGGCATCGCAGTTGAAACTCCTGCGCTTTCTTCAAGAGGGCGAGTACTTCCCGTTGGGTCGGGACGAACCTAAGCGTTCCAATGTTCGTATTGTGGCTGTAACCAACGAAAATCCTCAGCTGCTAAAAAAAACAGGTAGATTTCGCGAGGATCTCTTCTACAGACTACATACCCATCACATAGAAATCCCGCCCCTGCGTGAACGCATGCAAGATATCCCCCTACTGGCCGACTACTTCCTGGAAGAGGCGGCACGCGCTCTCAACAAGAAAAAGCCGTCACTACCAGCCGAATTGTGGCCCCTGCTTGGAACGTATTCCTTTCCTGGAAATGTCAGAGAACTACGGTCCATGGTTGTTGACGCGGTTAGCACGCACAAATCTGGAACCCTTTCTCTAAGCATTTTCAGATCACACATCGCCCGGGAACAACGGGGCCAAATCGAATCAGCGCAAGAGCCTCAAAGACAAACCGATTGCATCATATGGCCCTTGAATCTTCCAACAAAAGAAGACACCATCAAGATGCTTGAGGCAGAAGCCTTGAAGCGTGCAAAGGGCAACCAGTCCATCGCAGCTTCTATGTTGGGCATCTCCCAACAGGCTTTGAGCAAGCGCCTGAAGCAAAACAAGCAGGATAGCTAAGGACAAGAATCACCGCAACAATCTCAGCCACACCTCTGTTTGCTCTTCCGG
>JAFDFO010000017.1 GCA_019309815.1 Deltaproteobacteria bacterium | reverse complement strand
GGCATCATTCCAATTATGGATCCGCAGGAAGCTGCAAACAGATTGTATCTGAACATGTTTTGGGTTCACGAAGGGAATAGAGAAGCCGTTGATCAAATCATCTCAAGAATGGGCAAAGAAATAACGATTACGAGTCAAAATCAGGCTGCAAGACTGCGCCTGATCTGCGATAACGACGCTTTTTTGAACGCATTTGTTCTGACCCACATGCTTACCGACATACTGTTCGAGAACAAAGACAGGAAGTTGAGAGAGTCGTTGGAGAAGTTTGAGAAGAGTGCTGAGTAGGGATAATTGGCTGCTGTCGTGGCATCTCACAAATAACTTTCATAATTTCGAAGATCGCATAAGACCCGATAATTGGAAGCACTAAATTCCAAACATGTGTCATCGGACCTCAATGGCCCTTAACTCTGTTTTGGTCATTGAATATAGGGGCTGGAGCCTTGAAAACAGTAGGACTTTTGGCGCTTTCGGTTTTTGTATTCTTGCAGATCCACATAACTCTCTATCCCTTTCAGAATCTGCTAATTATTAAATGAAGCTCTTTCATCGATACCGCCGGGCAATGACACACCTGCCCGCAATTGCCAAACCGGCCATCGGATTTGAATTCTGGTTCGGCCTGATAGCAGTGGTTGTTTTTGCGCCGGCAGTGGCATGGCTCTTGAATCAGCTGGTTGCTTACAGCGGCCAACGTGCCATCAGCAATAGCGACCTGGTGGCCTTTTTCTTGTCCCTCCATGGCATCCTTTTCTTCCTGCTGAGCCTTAGTATGGCCCTCGCAATGTGGTTTGCAGAACAGGTAGGGTTGTTTGTCATTTCTACAACTGCTGTTTTAGACAGGAAGGTTTCTGTCAGCCTGGCCCTTTGGGAAAAGATTATCCGGATTCCGGCACTCGTCCGTCTTGGTCTTCTCCAGGCCATGTTCTATGCGGCGGCCAGCATACCGTTTGTTTGCGGGGTCGGGCTCACATACTGGCTGTTTCTCGGGACCAAGGACATCAATTACTACCTCACCGCCAGGCCATGGGAGTGGTGGGCGGCTCTGGCGGTTGCAGGCACCTTTGTGGCGGAATACCTTTGTGGCGGAATACCTTGTCGTGGCAATGTGGATGTACGTACGCTGGCTGTTTTCCGTGCCGGCCATCATCTACGAAGACGCGAGGCCGATGGGGGCTTTGCGAACGAGCTGGCAGCGTACACGTGGCCGATTCCGGGAACTCTCATTTCCGTTTGTGGTGTGGTGGGGGGTGGTACTTGGCACTTCTATGATCATCACGTGGCTGATTAGGACCGGCGCTGTATGTTTGCTCCGTGATGCTGAGCTTTCCCTGAAAGTTATTCTTCCGACAGTGTTTGTAGCACTGGGGCTCATAGCTCTCGTACAGGTTATTTCGTTTACCATCGGTAAGATTGTACACGTGATGCTCATGGTTGGGTTCTACACTGATTCGGCTCCGGTGCCACCAAGGCCCATCGAGCCGGGCGGATCGAGGATCAAAATCTCACCAAAAAGCCTGCGAAGAATTGGATGGGTGATTGCAGGTGTTGCGTGTTTCACCGGAGTTGCGTCAGGTGCTATATTTCTGGAAACCCGAAATATCAACCGAACCATCGCGATCACTGCACATCGGGGGAGTTCCCTGAAAGCCCCGGAGAACACGCTCAGTGCAATTCGTCAGGCAATATCAGACGGCGCGGACTATGCAGAAATAGATGTGCAGACCACGGCGGACGGCATCGTGGTACTCATGCACGATGCAGATTTCATGCGCATTGCGTCTGTGAACCGCAGAATAGATGAAGCGACCTACGAAGAGTTGAAGGAGATCGATGTCGGAAGCTGGTTCGCACCGGAATTCAGCAGTGAGCGGATAGCCACCCTCGAGGAAGCAATGGACATCGCCCGGGGTCTCATCAAACTGAACATTGAGCTTAAGTACAACCGATCCGATCCGGAGCTTGCAGGCAAGGTTGCACGCATTGTCCAAAAAGAGGAGTTTTCTTCAGAGTGCGTCGTTACTTCGCTCAGCTACCTGCCATTGATAGAAACCAAGGGGATGCTGCCGGATGTGAAGACCGGTCTCATCGTGGCCGGTGCTGTGGGTGAGGTATACAGAGTGGACACGAATTTTCTCAGCGTCAACGCTGCACGGGCTACGTCAGGCCTGGTCGGAGAGGCCCACCGCCACGGGAAAACAGTTCATGTGTGGACAGTTAATGATGTGGGCAATGCACTATCCATGATAGAGGTAGGTGCGGACAACATCATCACAGACGACCCGGCGCTTCTGAGAAATCTGCTCGATACATGGAACGATCTTTCTGACAGCGAAAAAATCGCCCTCATGCTCAGGAATCTGTTTATAGTAGAGGGCCTGCCGGTTCCGGATGAGCTTTAGCGGCCGCCTCGGTCTCTCCGATCGACCTTTGGCTACCTCAAGCCGCACTCATTGTCTCTCAGGGCGATGCTCTCCGGGATTCGGGCTATGGAAGTTCTTTAATCCATGAACCATCCTGAAGCCAGCGTTTTTGCAGCCGCTCCAGATCGCCACTTCCGGCCAGCACCATCATGAAGTTTTCCAGCCAGTTGATGAGCAATGTGTCTTCCTCCACTGCAATGCCAAGGGGTTCAAAAGTGAGACGAGCCTCTCCCGCGGTCAGGTTCTTGTCACGGTGACGGAACGCAGAGAATGCGCAAACGGGATAGTCAGCGACGACTGCATCAACCTTGTCCTCCAGGAGCAGGTTGACTGCCTCATCAATGGACTTCGTCGTTAGCAGCTTAGCTTTTGGTGCGGCTTTTTCAACAAAAAGTTGGCTCGTGGAACCCTCCAGGGCGGCGACTTTCATCCCTGGCATGTCCAGGCCCCCGGCTGCCTCAAGGGTGGCTACGGTTGCCAGTTTGGTTAGAAGACCCTTGCCGGAGATATAGTAGGGGCCAATGAAAGCCACTTTCACATTTCTCTCCAGGGTCATCGTCATGCTGGAAATAACCATGTCCACTTTCCCCTTCTGTAAAGCGGGAAGCAACTCGGGGAAGGGCATAGTCACAAACCTGACCTTAACGCCCATATTCAGGGCGATCAGCTTTGCCAGGTCAGCATCAAGACCAATGACTTTTCCCTCTTTATTGATGACATTCAGTGGAGGTTGAGAACCGGTGGTTCCGACCGCCAACTCCCCTTTTTGCAGTACACGGTCGAGCACTGTGCCTGCCGGCGCAATTGCAACTGACATGAGGACAAACGCAAAGGCCACTGTAACGATGAAGGTTAACTTTTTCATTCACTTTTTCCTTTCCTGGTTATTCCGAAATTGGATTGCATTCGGTCACGAAGACCTTGACAAGTCAGGACATCAGGAGTCCTTTGTCCAATCATTTATGACCCGAGGGGGCGTTCTAACATCTTCGTAGCATACCGTCAAGGACAGGGTGTTTCCCAATCTGCTGACAGCCTGGAGCCAGGTTCTTACGGACAAAGAACGCTCCCGTATACTCCCTCCAAGATGACTTCCGTATCCGTATTCTCATAGACCTCCTGTGCGCTTTCCTTCAATTTCTTTTTCACTCTTTTCAACTCGCTAATGGTAATCGTCTGTTCTTTAGTATAGGAGCAAGACAAGGGAACGTTGTTGAATAAGTTGACCTGATGCAAGGGACAGAAAAGTAATTGAAGTTAGTCAACAACGTGCCCACTTCTGTAAAGAAACTGCATTACCAGTCATAGAGCACCTCCCAGTGGGCAGGAAACGATGGGTCGTCCGGCGTGTATCGGCATGACCGTGTTTTTCCTCTTCCAGGCCCGGGACTGGTGTCCTCGCGCCAGTACCGAACGTAGATAGCCGGGGTCAGTTGCGGTGGCCCGGCTTTATCAGGGCTACGCGGATTGGCATTATCAGGAACCCACATTTCTTTTTGCTCGATGACCTTCCAAACTGTACCGTACTGTTTACTTCGCACCCTTTCACCAACGTGCGGAATTCCAAGTCTACGCCTCAGCTCCTTGAAAGTGTATTCCGAGCGGGAGCCGCGGTCTAATATCCTTTCCCCAAGCACGGCAATGCCAATCGCCCCGAGTGGTGCAGTTAAGAGTATGGACAGAACGGCCACGGCCAGGATGATCTCCCCGGAAACGACCCCCGCAGCCAGGGGAACAGCGCCGATGGCGGCTTGAACCGTGGCTTTCGGGATGTACGCTACCACACAGAAGAGTTTTTCCCTCCAGTCAAGAGGCGTTCCGAAAAGAGAAATGTATGTTCCTATGCTTCGAAAGAAAAGACCCACCAGGATGACCACGGTGCCTGCCAATCCCGCCTTCCAGGCCACATCAATGTTCACTTGGGCACCCACGAGGACAAAGAGGAGAAGCTCGGCAAAGATCCACAGCTTCTTTAGTTTCTGAGAAATAATGTGAGCTATGGCCTCGGATTTTTCCAGAATGATGAAACCAATGGCCATGACGCTCAGCAGGCTTGCAAAAGGAACCCATTGCCTGGACACATCCTCCAGCCAGGTCAGGAAGATAGCTACCCCCATGACCATGATTGTCCGCTTTGGAGGACGCCAATCATGTTTTTGGAAAAGACGAAGCAATAAATAACCCGGGATGAGTCCCACAATGATCCCAAGAATGATTGAAAGTGGAATCTCGGCTATTTTAGCCCAGAGATTGACTTCTCCGCCGCCATACATGCCGAGAAAAACCGTAAAAAGAATAATGACAAAAACGTCGTCCAGGGATGAAGCCCCTAAAACGAGCGTGGGAATCCCTTTCTTGCTCCCTCTGCCGCGGTCCATGAAGTCAATCATGAGGGGAACCACCACGGCAGGAGAAACAGCGCCGAGTATCGCCCCAAGAATGGCAGCTTCAAGATAAGTTATACCCAGGAGTTTTGGTGCGATCCACATGACGCCGAGAATTTCGAACACCGCCGGAACCACACTCATTATCAGCGTTGGTCGGCCGACCCGGTTAAGGGTGTCTCGGCGGAGCTCAAGGCCTGCGCGAAGTAGGATGACGATCAGGGCGATCTTGCGGAAATCTGCGGAAACGCCCATCATTTCCGGAGAGATCAACTCGAGGACGTAAGGTCCGACAATGACTCCAACGATGAGCATGCCCACGAGACCGGGCAGTTTCATGCACCTGAAAAGGTAGTCTGCACTCAGACCCAGGACGATAATGACTGCAATACCAAAAGCCATATACTCCTCCAGAAAAAAACCCTGCCCGGTTTCTCCAGGCAGGGTTTCTGTGTCGATCTCGAGACTCCTATCCTGCAGCCAGGGTAGAAGTCATCATCCCTCAAAGAGAGGGCGGTTAATGGCAGACCTCATTGCCGATGTGGCCTTCATTTATCAGAAATGGCGGATTTGTCAACAGCCTTGAGGGCGATCATGGAACTTTTGACCATGTGTCTCACATTGATCGCAGCCTTCCTCTTCACGATCCGATAGACCTCCAATTCCAAGTCGAGCCCGTTGTTGACGGAACCTGGAAGATTACTGACTTGAAACTGCTGGAGGAAAAACGCACAGACCTGTATGGCCGGCGGAAAGCATGACGGCAGGAGGCTGGTAAAACAGGTACTTGCAAAAAAAAGGTCAGTTATGTAAACTATAAGGGTAGTGGGAGGTCAGGCCTTCGCTTTTGACAACAGGAAGAAGATATCAAGAGCGAATATACTAATCCCAATTCTCATTATGTTGATATGGCCCTTGCTACTGAAACACGGGGCTGGACAAACAAAACATAGGGGAGATCATGTCAGATCAACGTAAGAAACGCCTGAAGAACGACCACGAACGCCTCGTCGCCGCCCTCGAAGGGAATGATTTCGTCGAACTTCTTGAAACCAAGGGCGATCCCCCAAACCAGTACACAATTGTATACAAATTCAAAGGGGCAACGTTTGACCCATCTACGGGTGAAACCTCTTACACCACACACCATGAAATCGAAATAACCCTCTTCAGGGAATATCCAACAGATCCTCCCTATTGCAAGTCACAGACGGGGATCTTTCATCCAAACATAAGCGCATCGGAGTTATGGATTGCAGATGAGGGCTCATGGTCGCCGAGCAAAACGGTCCTCGATGTCGTCAAACAGGTAGGGCGCATGATCTCCTATCAAGACTACGACCTGGGCTCCCCACTGAATGAAGAGGCCGCCAAATGGGCCAAGGAAAACGAGTCAGCATTCCCCTTGGATTCTACCGACTTCTTTGCACGTGATGTGGCCGAGCCGGAAGGTGAAGCCCGACCCGAAGCACTTTGTACCTATTGCCTGGAGCCAAATCCAAGTGGCGTCTGCAGCAATGATCACCCTACCTGTGACGATTGCCTGGCCCCTTGCAAGCACTGCGACAACACCGTTTGCCTGGCTTGCGCCGATGGCCTTTGCAGTGAAGGCAGAGAGAAGGTGGAAGCCTATCGCTCTGAAATCGACGCAGCTATGAACCAAGGCAACATTGGTCAGGCTGAGAAGGTTCTCAAAAATGCTCTTCGTGACCTCCCTGACGTCCCCATTCTCACAAAGAACTTGGAGAAAGTGGAGAAAATCAAGGAGCATATGGGCCATATAAAAGAGTTTGCAAAATCAAGATGTTTCCATGGAATTGTCGCAGAATGCAAGAAACTGGAAGAACTCGGATTTGAAAACCAGACACTCGCTAACATAGAAAGCAAGGCGTCTGAGAAACTGAGTGAAGCAGATGTTGTTGTTGCCCGGGGGAGGGAGGAAATCGAGGCCAAAGGTAACCCGGAGGGCGCTTGCAAGTACTTCAGTAAGGCCCTGCAAATGGTCCAGGACCACCCCGACGCACTTACACTACTGAAACAAACAAAATCCAATATGGATAAAGCCAAACAGGACATGGAATCCGCTCAACGGAAGTTCGCTCAGGGTCAATATGGTCCCGCCATAATAGATGCCAAGCACGCCCTTTCGATGGACCCCAGGTGGGCTTCTAAGGCAGAAGAACTGATTGAAACGGCCAGTCATCATCTGTCGGCAAAGCAACGCAAGAAGAAGAAACTTATTGCGGCAATTCTTGCCGCAGGTGTCGCCTTGATTCTGGTTACAGCCGCTGGCTTCTATGTCTTTGAACAGAGGCGCCTCAACTCGGAGTATCAATCCTTTTTGCAGGAAGTTGAGAACGTACCATTTGATGAAGGCAAGGTTGAACTTCTGAAGGTTTACGTGCTCTCAAATAAGGCAAACAAACATACAAAGGATGCACAAAACCGCATCAACGGTATAAATGCCAACATTGAAGAACATAATCTTGAAACAGCCAAACGCGATGCCGGCATGATGCTGGAAAAGAAAGACTATGAAAAGGCTGAAGCCATTTACCAGGAGTTTCTCTCTCAGCACCCCGACACGATTCATGCAAATGAACTCAATCGGAATATCAGTGAGATCCGTGACTTGATGGACGAGAACGACTACGGGGCAGCTGTGTCTCTTTCAAAAAGCGATCCCAAGACGAGGGTCAGTACATACAGGTCATATCTCGACAAGCATCCCGAAGGAAAACACCGGGAGGAAGTTAATGAGTTGATGCAGCAAACTAGCGGGGCGTATTACGAGCAGTTCAAACAGGAGATTACGCACCTCAAAGCGAATGGGAACTGGCTGAACTGTGTAGAGACATGTGACGAGTTTGACAAGAACCTTGCAAAGTCTCAGTGGGCAGACGAAGTAAAGATATTGCGTGCCGAATGTCAAAAAAACCGTACCGAAGACGAGCTCTTGGCTGGCTTGATCGCCGAGGTAGAGGCTAAGGGTACAGACGACGAGGCTGTCAAGCAGGTGTATCTATCCTACTTGAAGGATCACCCCGATTCGTCGCTGGAAACGGAAATACGAAAAAGGGTTGCCGCACTAGATGAGAAAATCCGTGCTGAAAAGGACTGGGACGAAACAATAGCCTACGTTGTGTCTGAAAAGAACAAGCTTGACCAAAGAATCAGCAGATTGAAAAAGTACGTGGCACAAAACCCGTCAGGAGAACATTCTAAAGAGGCAACAGACAAAATAAAGGAACTTGAGGAGCGGCGGGACGACGTGATGTGGGAGGGGGTCGTTTTGGCCTATGATAATTCGAAAATCCCCCCGGAACGAAAGGTAGCGCTTCTCGAAGCTTTTATGGAGAAGAATGCTACCGGAAAACACCTGAGCGATGCAGAAGAAAAACTCAAGGGCTTGGAAGGCGAGCTCGGCAAGGCCGCATGGAAGCGCATTGCCAGTTATGCTGATAATCAAAGTATTAGTATGCCTGATAGGATAAAGAAACTAACCAGCTACGTTAACCAGAATCCATCAGGCAAGTATTCCCAATATGCTCAAACCAGGTTGCGCAAGCTAAGAAGGTTTCAAGTTGAAGAGGGGAAAATACGTCGTCTGGCTGCACAAACCGGCAATGCCTTCACATATCGTAACGGGATAATCACCGACAAGAGGACCCATCTGATGTGGTGTGCTTTTGACTCCTACCTCGATCTACAGAAATGCTTTAAGCATGAATCCACCGCGCAGTATGTGAGAAGACTCAATTACGGTGGTTATACGGATTGGCGATTACCTTCCGAAGCGGAAGTTCAGCTTGTCTATAAGAATAAGCCCTTTCTGCCAACGGCCACGGATGGGGAGTGGTACTGGACCTCCGGTCCGCGCAGCGGGCGAATGGTTCCGGTTGTCTTCACCGACAAGAGAGGCGGGTCGAGCTCGGCAAAGATTGAGGCGGATGTCGGATGTGGGTCGGTAAGGGCCGTGAGGGGGCCCTAGCGTTGCGTTTCATAAATAACGTGCATAACTTCCAGGATTGCACAGGACCGTCAGAGACGATATCATAAATCCGAAATCCGAAGCACGAAATGCGAAACAATGACCAAAATCCGTAATGTTCTCAAGGCGCAAGCCGCAATTCTCTAATGTTTTAAACAGTGAAATGTTTCGGTCATTTGAATTTTGGTCATTCGAAATTGTTTCGGATTTCGATATTCGTGCTTCGAATTTAACGCCTTAACGGCTCGCCGCAGAGATCATGTTTCCTTTGACTTTTGCAAGTAACTTCTGAGACGCAACACTATGCGCTTCATTTTGATAATCTTAGAATTGTCTTGCCGATGAATCTGGAAAAACAGGGGACGTCCGGAATCTCGTGGACGTCCCCTGAATCTACTATTTGGCGGGATGGCACTCCTTGCATGTCGTGGGACCGGTAGGCTTGGCTTCTTTCTTCAAATCCTTATGGCATCCTGCACAGTTCGAATGGATGGCTGAGTAGTAGTACTTCTGGATCTTCTCCTTTTTGCTCAGCTTTGGTGCATCTGCCCCGGTAGGCGCCTTGGCCTCAGTATGGCACACGTCGCACTTCTGGACCTCATCACCCTCTTTCCACGTGCTCTTGCCGTCAGTGTACACATGGTGACAGTCCGCACAGGCAATCTTGTAATCCACATTGTGTTTCTTGTGGGTAAATGTGACCAGACCCTTCTTGTGCGTCGGGAAAAGCTTTGACTCCATGGTCATGGTGTCAGCGGCCTGCTGGGTGGCAGTAACCACTGCAAACAGAAACACCACACTCAAGGCTGCAACCGATAACACCAGCATTGATTTCTTCATAAGTTCCTTTCACCCCCTTTCAACAGGTATTTATACAGTCGATAACGGCTTCCCACCAACCAACCTGGCCCTTTTCAAAGACCAGGCAGTATTTGGTGGAAAAGGGCCCCAAACCGGTTTGGTCGGTTGGGTCTCCGCCATTGTCCCACAAATCAGCTGCCTCATGAATCCACAGAATTGTTTGGCGTGATTTCTGCGTCTCCAATATCATGACGGACGCAAAGTTGCCTTGAAGGGAATCTACGATCGCACTCGGACCGGACACGGGTGCGGGAGTCCTCGCAACGAGAAGAAATACGATAAGCATCGCGGCCACAGCCGCAGCGGGCACGTAGAGTTTCTTAGACAGACATAGATTCTTGAATTGAACCCACCACGGACCTTTGGCACGGATTAGGGTTAGTACCCTTTCTTCAACTTCCTGTAAGTTGGCTCGAGAGAGTTCTTCTTCAACGCCAGCCCTAAGAAGAGAAGAGACAAATTGATTGCCCTGGAGTTCCTCCCTGCAGGTTTGGCAATGTTCTAGGTGTCTACTGATCGCGACGAGCGCGTCCGGTTCCGGTTCTCGATCAAAAAACCGGTCCAACATCTTGAAATCACAAGAGGTTTTGTCCTCGACCATGAGACCATGTCCTCGCAAATCAGTGTCTATTCACTATGTTAGACACCGAATGTACGAAGAAACTCATCAGAGAATCAAACTGGTGCAAGAAACTTCAGAAAAGCGCGTCCCTTGGTATGGTGAGAGATGACGCGATGTGGCTTGAAATGATATCGAGGATATTGCGGGAAACGCTTAAAACGAAGCGGAGATGTTGAAGAGCAGGTAGCCGTCTTCGTACTCCGGGCCCCCTACGGTGAGGCTGCTCTTGTTAAGAAGCTTGACAACAGTTTGAAAGATCTCCTCCTTCTTTTTCAGGATAACAAGTTGAAGTTCTACTCTATCCCCGGCCACCTGAACGGGCGTGACCTTCAAGATCCTTTTTCCCGGGAGGGAGACTTGACACGTTTCTCCCATACCGAGATTTGTGCTGTCTTCGCTCAAGAGTCGATATGAAGAATACCGAAAAACGGATCGGAGCTCTTCGACGAGGGTGGACAGACGGGGATCCAAGAATTCAGGCCCTTGCGATGCCAAGATCGTCTTGACCACGATATCCACATTCTGCCCCGCTTTGGCGGGCGTCACCAGCAAGCAAGCCACAATGGACAGCACGAACAAAACGTGAAGATTTCTATGAATCACTAACTGCACCACCTTAAACATAGATTCGTCAAAAGCCGCTCTTTTCTTATTTCAGTCGTATAACAGAACAGGCTTGGTCTGTAAAAGGATTTCTGCCAAAATGGTCCTGCATTGAAACACCAGCAGCCTGGCAAGTAAACTGTTTCATGCACTTTGCTTCAACATCTTCATGACTCTCCTGCATGTGCTCGGAGGCACTCCTTCAACCTCTTTCGGGCATAGAAAAGGCGCGAACTGACCGTTCCTTTCCCGATCTTTAACGCTTCGGCAATCTCATCGTATGAAAGTCCCTCGACTTCCCTAAGCACAAACACGGCCCTTGCTGACTCCGGGAGTTCCTTCAGGCTTTGCCAAAATACCTGCTCAAGTTCCTTTTTCTCATAAAGTGTGTCGGGATGCTGACCGTCCTTTGCCATGTCAGCCTTTTTGCTGGTTTCTTCTCCTTCGATAGACTCATGATGCCATCTGAATCTGCGCTTCCATCTTCTTTTCCAGTTAAGACATAGATTGACGGTTATTCGGTAGATCCAGGTCGAAAGCCGGGATTCCTCCCTGAAAGTATGGATCTTCTCAAATACTTTAAGAAAGACGTCTTGGACTATGTCCAGGCTTTCTTCTCTATCTAAGGTAATCCCGTAAGCAATACCAAAGATCTTTTCCTGGTATCGACGGATCAGAACCGAAAAGGCCTCGTCTTCCCCTTTCTTGAGAAGAGAAACCAACCTCGACTCGTCCCAAAGATCTGTGTCTCTTTCGTCAGGCACTTATTGGCACCTCAGAACCCGATGAATGACATTCAGTTCGTCTACCAGTTCTGAGTCAACAGGAAGGGGTCAACCCCTCTCCACTCTGATGAGCTGCTCGGACAGCTTTTCTTTCAGTCTTTTTTCGTCATCGACTA
Source organism: Deltaproteobacteria bacterium (assembly GCA_019309815.1). Classification (GTDB taxonomy): domain Bacteria; phylum Desulfobacterota; class Desulfobacteria; order Desulfobacterales. Next base: position 5,678 of record JAFDFO010000017.1, on the reverse strand, counting down.
CTCTTCCAATCATGTTGACTGAACTGGCCGGTCTGATTTCTCCTTCACTACTCATGGGCGTCGGGCCAAAAAAGATACAAAAGGCGTTTCCGCTCGGCCAATAACCCAGATCACCCGATTGGACCACCTCCTGAGCATCGCTTTCCAGGTCCATTTCCACGGGGATCGAAAAGTAGATCTCATCCCCCCACGTGTCGAATGAGGTCTCAAAAGGCAGAACTTCCCATACTTCCCGGGCAGTTGGACTGTCATTCAGCCGGGCATCTAGCACCAGATCTCCCAGCACAATCTTAATTTGTCTCACGTCTTCTTCTCCTGATATCAAGAAACGCATCTTTTTCATGAATCTGCATAAATTCTCCAAGCAGTTGCCCCCGCAACTCCTCCAGTATTCTGAATTTACTCTCTAGCATAGAAACCAAAGCATCGTCTTTTCGGGCCATATCTTCTTTGAGTTCCGGGCACAAATATCTATGGCATGTGAACGGTCGGGTTCTTGGTTCAAGAAGACAACCGGTGGGGGATAGATGGGAACACCCTTTTTTACCCTTACGCCTCCTGCTCGGCACACCATTCAGGTCAAGGGCCCTTGCAAAGACCAGGTCCTTTTCATCAAAGAGACGGTCTACCCTTGTACAACAGGGAGTCTCACATGTGCGGCACACCTTCTCAACATGATCTTTCTGAAGCGCAATGACTTCACACAGCAGGCGGTCTATCTCCCTGGCTACCGTCACCGGTTTTGTCGATGACATGACAAACCACTCCGTTTGGTCTTTTACTCCACATGGATTTTATGGAAAAGATTTGCTCGAGATGTGTCCGGTTTCAGCAAGGACCCGACGCACAACCAAGCGTCGGGTCCCTGTTCTTTCCTAGAAGCTTATTGTAAGGGCCACATATGGGCCTGAGGTGTCGTAGTCAAACTCCACGTTGTCGACATCAACATCAATGATGAAGGCCCGGTAGCCCGCGTTGATATCAATAAAGGGAATAGGGGTAAGGGAGAGCTCGGCCAGCCCGTCAAACACGGTCCCACCACCAATAGCCATACCGGTGGCCAGGAGGCGCAGTTCCAGTATGTCGGCGAGGACGCCCACGTGAAAATTCAGTCCGAGCATGGGAAGGGGTGCAGTGAAACTCACCTTCTGGTTCAACAGTGTTGATTGGATTACTATATCCCCGTCAAGGACTTCTACCCTTCCGACAATGCCCAACGAACCGCCGGCCAGAAAGTTTTCCAGGTTTATGATGTCGTACCAATACATGACATCATAGGCGTCATATTCCAGCGTGGAAGCGGTCAGGACGCTAAGGGGAAATGTGATGCCATGGAAGGTAATGTCGCGCGTCAGGGTGGCGGTTCCTGAATATTCGGCCTTGTAATAAGCCGCACTCAGGTGGTGGTTGCCTCCACCAATGAAAGCTTCGATAACCGGGTGGGATTCCTCCCCCATTCCCAAGTCGGTCTCGAAATTGATGTTCGTACCACGGATACCCGCATTATCTACCTTCACATTACCGCTAAACCCGGGAAACCAGTAATACCCCCTGACGCCTAGCTCAAATGCCTGCGCAGGCACCGCTATGCCAAAGACTGCCACAAAACAGATCATCCCCAAGAATGCTCTTTTCATACGGCCCTCCTCCGGTATATTGTTTGCGCCTCAGGGAACCCGATTCAGCTCCCGGCCATTGTTAGCCCTACCATGATACGCAAGGATGATCTTAGAACACTCCAAGAAAAGGGAGCACATCATGGCTGAACCACTATTATTCCTACCAGACGGTGACACTTTTTTCAAGATTTAGCGTTTCCTAAGCAGTTGAACGGTGTGGCATAACGCCCACCAGACAGAGTGTCCACATTCAAGAATCGCGGATATTCGTGTTGCGCTTAGTTGATCCGACTATTTTAGGAGGGGAGAGAAATCGTGATGGTACACCCGGGCCCATCATTGTTGCTTGCGGTCACCGAACCTCTCATGGCATGGATGAACCGCTTGACCAAAGCCAGACCGATCCCGGTTCCACGGGTGGTTCGTGTGAGAGAGCTGTCAACACGGTAGAAATCATCAAATACCTTGTTCAGTGCGTGTCGGGGTATGCCGGGCCCGGTATCAGAGACACTGATCTTTGTGGAGTCGTCTTCGGGCCACACCCTGAGAGTGATCTCCCGTACAGAGGAAGCCTTACCGAATTTCATACTGTTCTCGATCAAGTTGATCAGGACCTGGATCATGATCTCCCTGTCATACTTGAAGAGGCGGATTTCCTCCCACTCAACCTTTAGCGTAAAGCCTTCCTGCCGGAGCTTTTCACGCATGACGTCATTCACTTCCCGAATCACCTCTTCAAACGTCCCTTCTTGCAGGTCAACGTGCCGCTGCTTCTTCTCCAGTTTTGAAAACTCCAGCACGTTGTTTATCAGGCGAGAGAGCCGGGCACTCTCCGATCCCACGATTCGAAAATACTCTTGCTCCCGTTCGGGGTCACGGGCTATTCCCTGTTCCAACATTTCGATGTACATTCGTATATTGGTGAGCGGGGTTTTCACCTCATGGGTGACCGATGACACAAAGCCTGAACGCCGCTCGGAAAGGTCAACCACAGCCCGAGCACTCTGGTAAATGGCAAAAAGGCCCATGAGAATGATCGCGGCAAGCACAACCATCATGATATTTAGCGTACGCCTGCCTGCGGATCGGGGAATCTCTTCACAGGTAAGAACCGCACGCAGAAAGGAGAAGGGGCGTGGGAAGGCCCGGTCTAGTGAAAACCTCGGATCTCCAGCCACAACGCCGGCCTGAACCGCCGTCAGTTCTCGTCCCTGGTCCATTACCTTAAGGCGCAGATTCGCAAAGCCTGCCATGGGCTGATTGACAAAGTATTCACCTGCCAGGTGCCTCAAGAATTCTTTGACCACAAGAACAAACCCCTGGCGATAGACCTCGTTGTTGATGACAATGCGGCGAAAGATGAAGACTTGGGAATCACTGATAAAAACAGACTGCATCGGGTCGATTTCCACCTGAAGCCTCTCTGCATCAGCGGGTGGAGGAGCGGACTGAAGAACGCTTGAGGGTGCAGCCTGACGCACCTCCCCGGCGAAGAATCCCTTTTCCTCGTTGAAATCCCTGGACCTCCGATCTATGGCGTCAAGGGCCATGTCCTCATCGGCCCGGGGCCATGCTTCCTGTGCCCCCTCAGCCAGCACCTTCTGGTCACCACGCTGCGCCAGGCGGTAAGCCTTGTCTGCCGTGATCTCCTCAACTCTTTTCTCTTCCTGCCCAAGGTAGACCTTCTGTTTCTTGGACCGTGACAAATCCAAATACTTGCCCGCAAAGCCCTGGGCTTCCTCCTTTTCAACTTCTACAGGAAGTTCAGTTGGTTCGGCCTCAACACTCTCGGGAACCAGGGTCCTTTTCGTGTTGAAAAGCTCATTTACATCTTTTAGCTGTGCAACAAGGGGGATCTGATCCTGCGGTACTCTCTCCTCACTCTCCACCAAGGGGGTGTGGAAGGACCCATCCGGATTATTTTGAAGATACCCCAGTATATAGGTCTTCCGGGGAGGTCGGGAAAGGGGGGACGTGCTTATTCCCTCAGCGCCAGAGATCTGACCAGAAGGTATGTAATTGTGCCTGTATTCGTCTATTGCACGGCTCTCCTCCTTAAGGATGAGAGAGCCAAGCTCTTCTTCCATTTCGTCGAAGAGTGTTTCAGCAAAATAGCGAAGCTCTGCCACCTCTTCCTGCTCCAGACCCCGATATGTCCGCAGCACAAAATAGGCGAGCGGGACTGAAAGCGATACGCAAAAGATTAGTATGAAAAGTCTGAGTCTTTTCATGCTTTCGGCTCCAAACGATATCCCTCGCCTCGAACGGTCAGGATGAAATCGGTATCGGGGATCAACGTACCAATTTTTTTTCGGAGCTTGAGGATGTGAATGTCCACGGTTCGGGTCTCAATCCCTGCATCGGCATAATGCCATACCTCTTTTAGGAGCTCCTTCTTAGAGACGATCCGATCCCTGTAACGGTGCAGGTAAACAATAATATCCATCTCTCGCCTCGTGAGTTCCACGGAACGGTCCTCGCATGTCGCTATGAGTGTTTTCCCATCAAAAAAGATTCCGCCATAGTGAACTTGCTCGTCTCCAAGAGTCTTTCCAGACCGTCTCAGGACAGCCTCCACCCGAACCATCAGTTCCCTTAGAGAAAAGGGCTTACTCACGTAGTCATCCGCCCCGGCCTTGAAACCTGTCACGACGTCGTCCTCTGAGCCCTTTGCCGTCAACATGATGATTCCCTGGTTGGGTTTCTTCTCTCGAACCTCTTTACAGATGGCAAAGCCGTCAAGGGTCGGGAGCATGACATCGAGGATGATCAGGTCGTACGTCTCTTCGAGGGCCTTTTGCAGCCCCTCGCCACCATCCTCCACCCCGGTGGCTTCATAACCATTGAAGACGAGTACATCGAGGAGGCCGTGGAGAATGGCCGAATCGTCTTCCACAACAAGTATCTTGGCTTTCGCGTTCTTCATCACGCCTGATTTCTTATACAGCAGTTAAGGACTCCCCAAGAAGCTCATGGCTCAAAAAAAATCCTCGGACGCCATGCGCTTTGCCCTATGCGCTCCGCGCCGTGCGCCGTGAATTATTACATGCAAATACTATAACAATTGCCCCGGGTTTCAAAGCAAAACTTATGCAAAAAATCTGCAATGATTTTTTGCACTTCTTTGAATTGCCTTCTCAGTTTCCCTGCCGATAAGATGACTACACAAGGCGCCAAAACCAATAACTCAAAGGAAAGGAGAAGAATCATGAAAAGAAACTATGTAAGGCCGTTGTTCTTGGTAGGTTGCTTGATCGCCGTCACCTGTGTGGCCATGGCGTTTTCAAGCAGTGGTGTAGGGCCAGTCTCTGTAGCTCCGGTAAAGGCCGGTGTGGTCACGCTCTCGGGTCAACTCACCCGGGAAAAGGTCCTGCGTGGCGGGGACGGTAACGTGGGTCTTTCGCTCATCATGCGTGCTGATGATGTCCTTGATCTTGACAGAGGAGATGCAAGGCATGTGGATTTGGTCATTGTTCTGGACCGTAGCGGCTCCATGCAAGGGAGGAAGATCCAGGACGCAAAGCAGGCCGTTCTGAATCTCCTGTCGAACCTGTCAACACGCGATCGGTTTGCCCTGGTCTCTTACTCTAACGGTGTCAGGAGGCATTCGAACCTTTTGGAGGCCACTCCGACCAACCGTATGCTGTTGACGTCAGCCATTCATGAGATTTCGGCTGGTGGTGGAACAAATCTGGGAGATGGACTGCAGGAAGGAATCAACGTGCTTTTGTCCAGCCGCAAAAACGGGAACCTGGCTAAGGTCATCCTGGTCTCTGACGGCCTCGCCAATCAAGGAATAACCAACCCAACCTCTCTTGGCAATATGGCCTCAATCGCGGTCCAGAGGGAGTTCGGGGTGAGCACGGTGGGGGTCGGGAACGACTTCAACGAACACTTGATGACCCATATCGCAAATCGAGGAACCGGGAACTATTACTACCTGGAAAATCCAAATGCCTTTGCCGCAGTCTTCCAGAAGGAGTTTCACAACACCAGGACCGCAGCGGCAACCTCTGTCGAGGTACGAATTCCCCTGGCAGACGGAATATCGCTGATTGA
>JAFDFO010000133.1 GCA_019309815.1 Deltaproteobacteria bacterium | reverse complement strand
TGTTAGACAGTTGGGATTGATCCATCCCATCAGTCCCTACGACCTTAGACACACGTGTGCCATGCATATGCTCGATCCTGGAGCTCATCTGCGTGTGACGCAGGAATTGCTTGGTCATGCAAGCCTTTCCACGACCCAAAGGTATACGCACGTGAGTATTGACCGTCTCATGGAGGTTTACGACAAGGCACATCCTAGACGGTAACGGCCAAAATACTGGAGTACTGGAGTAATGGAGTAATGGGTTATAAAGAAAACGCTGAAGGAATCTTCTTCCTTTTGTTCCAATACTCCATCACTCCAATACTCCATCACAGACTGGATGACGACGTCTGGTGGATATGACTTTCAACGCAGGAGAACTGAAGTGGAAGATGTTATGAAGCCTCACGGCACGGCACCACCATCTTGGCGGTGCGACGAGGTAAAAACGTGGCCGTGGCCGGCGACGGGCAGGTAACCCTCGGGGACACGATCATGAAACATTCCGCCAAGAAGGTTCGAAAGATATACAAAGACAAGATCATTGTTGGGTTTGCTGGAGCGACGGCTGACGCCCTGAATCTGTATGAACGCTTTGAAGGAAAACTTGAGCAATTCAACGGAAACATTACGCGATCCGCGGTTGAGCTGGCCAAGGACTGGAGGACAGACAAGTATTTAAGAAGGCTGGAAGCCATTCTGGTCGCCGTTGACCTTGATCACTTGTTTCTGATATCCGGCAACGGCGATGTGATTGAACCGGATGAAGGGGTTTTGGGGATTGGCTCAGGGGGCGCTTATGCACAGGCTGCCGCCATTGCCTTGATCCATGAGACAGAACTAGATGCACGAACGGTGGCGGAGATAGCCATGAAGATTGCAGCCCGGCTTTGCATATACACCAACGAACATATTACCATTGAAGAGTTGAAATAATTCTTCGAAAGGGTTCAAGGGGTCGAGGATTCGAGGATTCCAGTGAAAGGCTGAAGAACTACTGAAGGATACAAGGAGTCGAGGGCCCAAGGATTCGAGTGAAAGGCAAAGAAATATTCAAAGAAAGAAACACAGATATTACTAGCAGGGGATTTAGGATTTATTGAAGGAGACGAATTGGGGAAGATTAGAAGTGATATAGCAGAAAGCGAAAGAATGCTAAAAGCGCTGATTAAGTCTTTAGAAAGAAACCCTTGAACCCTCGACCCCTTGAATCCTTGAATCCTCTTCTCCAAACTAGTTGGAGGTGATTAATACTAATGAAACAATTAACACCACGTGAAATTGTATCGGAGCTGGATAAGTACATCATCAGCCAGAAGGATGGGAAGCGATCCGTGGCCATCGCCTTGAGGAATCGTTGGCGAAGGCAGCAGGTGCGGGAAGACCTGCGGGATGAGATTGCTCCAAAGAATATTATTCTGATTGGACCGACAGGGGTGGGAAAGACCGAGATTGCAAGACGGCTGGCTCGGCTCGCAAATTCACCCTTTTTGAAGATTGAGGCATCCAAGTTCACTGAGGTAGGATATGTTGGGCGGGATGTAGAGTCCATGATCCGGGATCTTACAGAACTATCTGTCAGCATGGTCAGATCGGAAGAACAGGAGTCGGTAAAGGCGAAGGCCCAGGGAATTGCCGAGGAGCGCATGCTGGACATCCTGCTGCCCCCCAAAAGGGAGCCAGAGGGATCCAAGGATGCCGAGGGGGAGGAAAAGACGCTGGAGCTGGTAAGAAACAGTGGAACGGAGCAGTCCTCTACTCGCGGGAAGATGCGGAGTATGCTGCGGGATGGCAAGCTGGACGGTCGCTATATCGACCTGGAGGTGGCCGAGCGCAATATTCCCATGGTGGAGATATTTTCAAGTGCCGGGATGGAGGAGATGGACATTAATCTAAAGGACATGTTTGGCAGCATGTTCCCTAAGCGCACTAAGAAGCGAAAGGTCAAGGTACCCGAAGCCCTGGAAATTCTCGCGCAGGAGGAGGCCCAGAGACTCGTGGACATGGACAAGGTAGTAAAAAAGGCCGTTTCCAAAGTGGAACAGTCAGGCATTATCTTCCTTGACGAGATCGACAAGATCACAGGCAGGGAGGGGGCACACGGGCCGGATGTATCCAGGGAGGGTGTTCAGCGAGATCTCCTTCCCATCATAGAAGGGTCAACCGTTGCGACGAAGTACGGCATGGTCAAGACCGACCATATCCTTTTTATTGCTTCAGGGGCATTTCATACCAGCAAGCCGTCTGACCTGGTTCCGGAGCTTCAGGGCCGCTTCCCGATTCGGGTGGAGCTCAAGTCCCTGGGCAAGGAAGATTTTGTGAGAATACTCACTGAGCCAAAGAATGCCCTGATTCTACAATACAAGGGTCTGCTCATGACCGAAGGGATCGACCTGGTCTTTAAGGACGATGCCATTTCCGCTATTGCGGAGATTGCTACAGAGGTAAATGAGCGTACTGAAAACATAGGTGCCAGAAGGCTTCACACGGTCATGGAGCGACTGCTGGATGAGATTCTCTTTGATGCCCCGGATCTTCCTGACACAGACATGGTCATAGATGCCGACTATGTTTACGATAAACTCAAAGACATCAAGGATGACGTGGACCTGAGTCGCTACATACTGTAGCTATTGAAAATTGAATATTGAAGATTGAAAATTGACTGCAAAGAAGTAGACACAAATAGGGGAGAGTTGAAAGGCTTGAAGAATTACTTTGCGTTGGTTCTTCTTTTAATATTCAATATTCAATATTCAATTTTCAATCGTCGATTTCCAGAGACCAATAACATTAACTGACGACGGACAACCGATGCCTACTAATGTAGCAGATATCCTCATCGAGGCTCTTCCGTATATTCGGCGTTTCTACGGAAAGACGATCGTCATCAAGTATGGTGGAAACGCCATGGTTGAGGCGTCCCTGAAGGAGGGGTTTGCTCGTGACATCACGCTGTTGAAATTCGTCGGCCTTAATCCTGTGGTTGTCCACGGTGGAGGCCCGCAAATTGGCTCGGTGTTAGAGCAGATGGGGATGGACTCCCAGTTCGTGGACGGGATGCGTGTGACGGATGAACCGACCATGGACGTGGTGGAGATGGTCCTCGTTGGCAAGGTCAACAAGGAGATCGTGGCACAGATCAGCCAGCAGGGTGGCAGAGCAGTGGGATTGAGCGGCAAGGATGGACGCCTGATCCTCGCCAAGAAGCTGCACCTTCTGCGTCCCCAGGTTGAAGACAAGCCTCCTGAGATCATAGACATGGGCATGGTGGGCGAGGTCGTAGCTGTAAATCCGATGATCATAAAAACGATTGAGGACGGAGGGTTTATCCCGGTCATTGCCCCGGTTGGGGTTGGAGAAACGGGTGAGACGTACAATATCAATGCGGACTGGGTTGCGAGTAAAGTTGCTGTAGCCCTCAAGGCCACGAAGCTGATCCTGCTAACGGATGTGGAAGGGGTCATGGACAAGAAAGGATCGTTGATATCCTCTATGGATACAGAAACTGTGCAGGGGATGCTCAAGGATGGCACGATTTTGGGAGGAATGATTCCGAAGATTCAATGCGCTATGGAAGCCATACAACGGGGCGTGGACATGGTGCACATCATTGATGGCCGCAAGTCACATACTGTGCTCCTCGAGCTTCTAACAGATAAGGGGATTGGAACGGAGATACATAAGTAGAACACAAGTGCGCTAAAGTGCCTAAAGTTTAAAGACAAAAACCAAAGACTATCACGTATCTTTTCAAGGCGCACGCCGCAAAACACGAAGGCAATAAAAGCACGAAAAAAGACCATTGTGAGCCTTCGGCTGGCTCTTGTTGTCATTTCGAGTGAAGCGAGAAATCCTGATAATATGAAGAGATGCTTCGCTCTGCTCAGGATGACTTGCTAACGCAAGTCAGATTTTTCCCTCTGGTCGAAATGAAGGGAAGAGTTAGTAAAGATGAAGGGATAGCATCATCAATTACTGAAGACTCACGACTGAAATACAAAATACTATTTCGTGATTTCTTAAATTTCGTGTTTTGCGGCTTCGCCTTGAGAAGATGCGTGATGAGTTTTTTTGCTTTTTAATCCAAAACCCAAAAGCGATAAAATGACTGATCTCATAGAAAAAGCTGAACGCGTGATCGCCACAACCTATGGCCGCTTTCCGATTGTTTTTACGCACGGGAAAGGTTGCACGCTCTTTGATAACAAGGGCAAGGCCTATGCGGATTTCGTGGCCGGGATCGCGGTTTGCAATTTAGGGCATGCGCACCCGGGCATTGCAAAGGTTTTAGCGGATCAGGCGGAACGTCTCGTGCACGTTTCCAATCTCTATTACACCGAACCGCAAATCGCCCTGGCCGAGTGGTTGGTTGAACACTCTTTTGCCGACAAGGTCTTCTTCTGCAATAGCGGTGCTGAGGCGAACGAGGCAGCGATAAAACTGGTGCGAAAGTATCACAAAGATCGAGGTACGCCGGAGCGGTTCAGGATCATTACCATGGAGGGATCTTTCCACGGCCGGACTATGGCCACGTTGAGTGCCACTGGCCAGGAAAAGATTCGCAAGGGCTTCGAACCCCTTGTGGAGGGTTTTGACATGGTTGCCTTCAACGATGTGGCGGCCGTTGAAAATGCCATCACTCCGGAGACCGGGGCGGTGATGCTTGAACCGATACAGGGTGAGGGTGGTGTGCAGTATCCTGCGCCCGGGTACCTCGAGAAGCTGAGAAAACTATGCGACGATCAGGGATTACTCCTTGTCTTTGATGAGGTGCAGACCGGAATAGGTCGGACAGGAAAGCTCTTTGCCTACGAGCATTTTGGGATAACGCCCGATATCATGGCGTTGGCAAAGGCCTTGGCCAACGGACTTCCCATGGGTGCGATGCTTGCCAGGGAAGATGTTGCAGCGTCCTTTACCCCGGGTTCTCATGCATCTACTTTTGGTGGAACGCCGCTGGTTGCTTCAGCAGCCGTTGCAACGGTGAAAACTCTCGTGGAAGATGGCGTTCTTGAGAACTGCGAGAGGGTAGGAGGGTATTTCAAAAATAGACTCCTTCAGCTCAAGGAGAAATATGCATTCATTCAAGAAGTGCGAGGCATAGGGCTTCTGCTCGGCCTGGATCTGTCCTGCGACGGGACCTCAGTGGTGAAGAAGTGTATGGATCGGGGATTCTTGATCAATTGCACACAGGAACACATCTTGCGGTTCATTCCTCCGCTTGTTGTCCAGGAGAGAGAGGTCGACGCGCTCCTTGCGTGTCTGGACACCATATTTGAAGAAATGGCGGCTGATATATCATGAAAAAGGATCTTTTAACGCTCAGGGATGTCAGTCCTGAGGATTGTAAATTGCTTTTTGATCGATCACTCGAGCTCAAAAAGCGACATGCCAGTGGCATGCCCGATCGGACGCTTGAGGGCAAGACCCTGGGACTCGTCTTTGACAAGCCTTCTACACGCACTCGGGTTTCCTTTGAAGCAGCGATGGCTCATCTTGGTGGAACGCCGCTTTTCCTGAACACGCAGGACACGCAGTTGATCCGAAACGAGCCGATTGCCGACACAGCGCGCGTACTTTCAAGATATCTGGATGGGCTGGCAGTGCGGACATATTCTCAGAATCTGCTTGAAGAATTGGCCGCAGGTGCCTCAATTCCAATTATAAACGGCCTGACAGATCTTTATCACCCCTGTCAGGTATTGAGCGACTTGATGACCATACTGGAGCAAAAGGGGCAACTGGAAGACCTCAAGATTGTATGGGTCGGGGATGGAAACAATGTGGCGCATTCCTGGCTGAATGCAGCGGCCATCTTGCCGCTCAACTTGATTGTGGCCACTCCCAAGGGGTATGAGCCTGACGAGGCCATTCTTAAAGCTGCCCTGAGGGATGCAGAGGGCCGAATTGAGATGGTCTCAGACCCTGTGGAAGCGGTTCGAGGCGCCGATGTAATCTATACCGATGTTTGGGCTAGCATGGGCCAGGAAAGTGACCACGACCGGCGCAAGCAGTTCTTTGAGCCGTATCAGGTAAACAAGAACTTGGTAGCCAAGGCCAAAGAAGATGTCATCGTGATGCACTGTCTGCCCGCCCACCGGGGTGAGGAGATATCTGGTGATGTGCTCGAAGGTCCCCATTCAGTCGTGTGGGATCAGTCCGAAAACAAAATGCACATGCACAAGGCCATTCTGGAAAAATACATGGCTGGTCGGTAGTGGTTGCCATTGAAGATTGAATATTGAAGATTGAATATTGATAGCGCAACCAGCGATCCGCTGTCATTTTGACCGAAGGGAGAAATCTTAGCAAGTAGAACAACGGACAAACAACAACGGACCACGGTGAACGGTGAACGGTGAACGGCCGAAGGCCACAGGTTGGGCCGATTAACCCCGTTGTCAAGTTTCCTCCTTTTGTCATTTTAACCAAAAGGAG
>JAFDFO010000132.1 GCA_019309815.1 Deltaproteobacteria bacterium | reverse complement strand
CTCATCGGAAAAACAAGATACCTTTTTCTCCCCTCTTTGGTGAACATGTCCACTCAAGAAGATTCTGAGATGGGGTACTATTGCCCCCTTGTACAGGCGAACCAGTACATGGTCCGCAATGCCCTCGATCTCGACACAGCCTCTATCCTCAGTCCGATTGTCCATCTGAAGTATGACACGCCGACCCTCGCCATAGAACTCGGAGACCAGCTTGCCCGCAAGCTTGGGAGAAGTCGCTCAGAGATAAATCAGGCACTCGAATATGGGTTGAAAAGACAAGATAGGTTCGAAAAGGACATGTACGGAAAAGGCCAAGAGATCATGGAGAGTCACAGCCCTGACAGACCTCTTGTGGTGGTCACAGGACGCTCTTACAACCTGTATGATGAAAGGCTGAACTTGAGGCTCGGCCAGAATCTGGCCAAGATTGGGGTTGCCGGACTTCCCATGGATTTCATTGACGCTTCGGCCTTCATATCACCAACTTCAGCTGCGGTGCAGACTCCTTCATTGAGCACTTTTACAAACACATCATGGGAAACAAACCATATCTTATTCTGGAACTGGATGAGCACAGTGGGGTGGCAGGCGTCATGACTAGATTGGAAGCGTATAAGAACGTCATTGAAAATACCATGCAGAAGCTGAGTGACGGGTTCTTCGTGGGACTAAAGGCGGCCAACTGAGGTGGAAATGGAAGCACAAACGAGTGCGACTTTTCGATCCCTGTCCGAAAACGTCGGGCAGTTCAGTCTTCGGGACAAAACCTTTTTGATCCCCGAGATGAACAGGATCGGGGCGCACACTCTCGCCGGGGTCTTCAGGAGTTTCGGCGTGAATGCTCTCGTTATGGAAACTTACAAGGGCCTTGACCTTGGCAAGGAGTTCACTTCGGGGAAGGAGTGCTTTCCCTGCCAGGTAACCACCGGTGATATTCTGTTTCATCTGAAAGCTGAAAAAGAGCGACTGGGGAAGGATTTCAGGGCTGAGGATTATGTATTCTTTATGCCCGAAGCCGAAGGCCCCTGTCGTTTCGGCATGTATAACAAATATCAGAGAATTGTCCTCGATTCTTTCCCGGAATTGAGAAAGGTGAAAATCGGCTCACTCACCTCATCGGATTCGTATGCCCTCAACGGGATGCTTGAGCAGGAGCGGGCAAGGGATTTTCGCAAGGCCGCTTACTTTTCCGTAGTGATCGCTGACATCCTGGACAAGCTTCTCTGGCGGTTAAGGCCCTATGAAAAAGAAGAGGGTTCCACGGACGCTTTCATTGAGCGATCCATGGCGACCATGGCCGAGTTCTTTGAATCTTACGGTGCCAAGAAAGATTTTCAGAGGATTCTTAACAAGCTTGAAGAGATCGTCAAAGAGGGTAAGGCCCTCATTGACCCCGGCATTCCTCCCAAGCCCCTCATAGGGATCGTGGGTGAGATTTACCTGAGAACACACGTCCAATCCAACCAGGATATCATCAGGATGCTCGAGCGTCACGGTGCGGAAGTTGTCAATGCCTCAATTGCTGAATGGGTCGACTACACGACGTATGACAGAGTGAGAGAGGCGAAAATCCATCTGCGGCTATATATTAAACAACTCCGTTTCGACAAGGTGAGAGACTGTGTGAAAAACCTCATGAGTCACGGGGGAGATATGCTTTATCAGCATTTCAGACAGGATATTGCATACAAGCGGGTGAAGCCCTTGATTGACCTGGCAGGGGATCATCGGGTGGCGCATCTAGACAAAGTTCTGAAAAAGCACGATCTCTATTCTTTTGAGTTAGGCACAGAGGCATGCCTCAGCATTGCCGGAATCATGGAGTATATGCACCAGGGCTATAATGGTGTTGTCAATGTCTATCCTTTTACATGTATGCCCAGCACTATCACCTCGTCCGTCATGAGACCGATCTTGAATCGCAAGAAGATTCCCTACATGGACGCGGCCTATGACGGCACCTTTCAGCCTGGCAGGGAGGCCGCCGTCAGGACTTTCATGTATCAGGCGCATCAGCATTGCAGTAAGAATGGCAGGAAGAAACATTAAAAGAACAACTGGAGTATTGGAGCACTGGAGTATTGGAGTACTGGGTTTTTCTCATCACTCCATCTGAAGTCGCCTTCTTTCTCTCTTTTTGGAGACCTCCTACTTGTTGGGCCAGAAGTCGAACACCCACCGAACGAGATTGAATCCTACCAGAAAAATACCCTCGGTACGGGAAACGCGATATCCCGTGCGCATGAACACGAGCACAAGAAAGACCATCCCCACCAGGACATAGAGGCTTTGCAGGCCGGCTGCATCGATGGTAAGCGGACGAAGTGTTCCCGCTAATCCAAGCACGCCTAGCAGGTTAAAAAGATCGCTGCCGATGAGGTTGCCTGCAGATATGCTGTAGCGTCCCTTCACTGCCGCCATCAGTGATATGGCGAATTCAGGCGCAGACGTCCCTGCGGCCACAACCGTTACGCCGATGGCCCATTCCGAAATCCCGAACCCACGGGCGAGAGAAACAGCCGCCGAGACAAGGAGATGCCCCCCTGCAACCACGGTGGTAACTCCCAAGATGAAAAGGGGGATGTCTGTCCAGACAAACGCTTCTTCGGCTTCTCTTTCCTCCAGAGGGACCTTCTTCCAGAAGAGATACGTAATGTAGACAACGAGCGTGATCAAAAGTGTAATGGCTTCATGAGAAGCAAGCGTCAAATCACTCAGGAAGAAGACGAGAAGTAGTGAGACGCCAAGAAGGAAGAGGCCATCACGCCACACAAGGGTCGGCGTCGTTTCGATGGTGCGGATTGCGGCAACGCCGCCCAATATAAATCCAAGATTGAAAATGTTGGAACCTACGACATTGCTCACCGATATGTTGGGGAGTCCCTGGATGGCAGCATTGATCGTCACCGCAAACTCGGGGGCAGAAGTACCCATGGCAACGATGGTCAAACCAATGGCCAGATCAGGCATGTGGAGTTTCCGGGCAACCCGCACTGCTGAATCGACGAGCCATTCGGAGCCTTTCCACAGCAAGACAGTTGATATGGCTATCACTACTATATTCAATAACATACTCATCTTTTCACTCTGGATGCGGGTACTCGATTATTAGTGTTTACAATACTCCAGTACTCCATTACTCCAATACTCCAGTTGAAACCGTAGTCCCTCTTCTAAAGCTGCTAGATAGATGCATGTAATCATCCGCTTCCGCAATTCGCCCCCGCTTTGTACACCCGGCTGCATAGATACCACACTTCTCCTGCAAAGCGGCAACCGCCGCATCGCATTGACCGGGACTAAGCAAGCCGCTTTCTATGATCTTCTTCAGGGCTTGGATACGATATCGGTCGATGCCCCGCTTTCTTGAAAGCTGGTCCGGGTGTCCGCCACGTTTTATCACAAGAGGGATGTCAATGAGGTATATGGGAAATCGGCAGGCGATCCTCAGCCAAAGATCATAGTCCTCACACACGGGCAACGTCTCATCAAATCTACCTATCTCATCAAACAACAAAGACCTCATCATCACGGCTGAGGGACTTACAATGCACAGCTCCAGAGATCGTTCAAAGATCATCCCGGAAAACTTCTTGTGGCGCTTTTTGGGGTTGACGCGAAGGCTGTTTCGTATCCAAGTTTCTTCCGTCTGGCAGATCAGGGCATCGGGGCTGGCATCAAAAAACGCGACCTGGGTGGAGAGCTTAGCGGGAAGCCACAAATCATCCGAGTCCAGAAAGGCGATAAGCCGGCCGGAAGCTCGCTCAATACCAGCATTTCGCGCAGCGCTCACACCTTGAGTCTCCTGCCTAACCACAAGGATTTCCGGAAAAGCCTGGAGAATCTCAAAGGTGTTGTCAGTTGACCCATCATCTACCACGACGATCTCGAAGTCATGGTAGTCCTGAGCCATAACCGACTCTACGGCTTCACCGAGGACCCATGCGCGATTGTAGGTAGGTATGATGACGCTTACAGTTGTCATGGAGGAATAATCATAAATCATAATGTACCATAAATCTCAAACGTTTTTGCCACCATTGGCCTTATTATTTCCTTGTAATGGGAGGTAGCATGTGCTAATTTTCGCGGATACTGAAAGAGCCGTTTACTCAGCTGCAATCTGAATGGACACTGTACGTATAATTGGCAGTAACTCTGATTAGGAGTTTATAAGGTGCTAAACGCACTCCTCGGCGCTATCTCCAGCGACTTAGCAATCGATCTTGGCACGGCCAACACCCTTGTGTATGTCAAGGGAAAGGGAATCGTTCTCAGCGAACCTTCAGTGGTGGCAGTTCGCACAGACAACCGATACAAGAACAGGGTATTGTCGGTTGGAGCAGAAGCCAAACGGATGCTGGGACGTACACCGGGCAACATTGTCGCCATACGTCCTCTGAAGGACGGGGTTATTGCCGACTTTGAGGTGGCCGAAGCGATGCTGCGACACTTCATCCGAAAGGTGCACAACCGCAGAACTCTTATACGGCCGAGAATTATCATAGCGGTTCCATCAGGCATTACGCAGGTTGAGAAGCGTGCTGTGACGGAGTCTGCTGAATCAGCCGGCGCCCGTGAGGTATTCCTCATCGAAGAGCCTATGGCTGGAGCCATAGGTGCCGGCCTGCCGATTACTGAGCCTACGTGTAACATGATCGTCGACATTGGGGGTGGCACGACCGAGGTAGCCGTCATCTCCCTGGCGGGTATCGTTGTCTGCAGGACGATTCGGGTAGGCGGGGACAAAATGGATGAAGCCATTATTCAATACATCAAACGTAAATATAACCTTTTGATCGGAGAAAGAACGGCTGAACTGATCAAGACCGCCATTGGCAATGCTTACCCCGATACGGAGAATCTGGAGATGATTGAAGTGAAGGGGAGGGACCTTGTTTCCGGCATTCCCAAGATCCTGGCGATCGATTCGGAAGAAATCCGTGTTGCCATTTCCGAACAGATCGAAGCCATTCTTGAAAGCGTAAAAATATGTCTTGAACAGACGCCTCCCGAACTCGCAGCCGATATCGTGGATCGGGGGATCGTCATGACCGGAGGCGGAGCGCTGCTCAAGAACATGGACAGATTGCTCCGCGAGGAGACGCATTTGCCCATTACTGTGACCAAGGACCCGCTTTCTACGGTTGTTCTTGGGTCAGGCCAAGCTCTCGAGAACATTTCTTTATTGAGAGAGGTTGTGATCGATTAGGGGCAAATCCTCTTGCCATGATGCCATGGCGGGTTCCCACCGAAAACCTTCTTTCGTTTCGTGCATGACACATGTTTTCAAAAAAACTGGCAAGGATCCTATGCTTTGTCTTCCTCTTTCTGATTAATATCCTCCTCCTTTCTGTCAGCGCCAAGCATCCCCACAGATATACAGTCGTCGATAGGGTGGCCATGGCGGGCATTGTTCCTTTTCAGGAGAGTGTCACCCGCTCTTTGCATTTCTGTCGCGGTATCTGGGATCACTATTTCGAGTTGGTTGGCGTCCGTGGGGAATGCGAACGTCTCAAGGAGATGCTTGCCCAGGCCCGGATGGAAAGAAGCCGTTATCTGGAATCGGAAATGGCTGCCGAACGTCTTCGGGAGTTGTTGGAGATGAAGTCGCAATTCCCACACACCCTTCTCCCTGCACAAGTCGCAGCACACGACCCGTCCGGTTGGTCTCAGACTATCATTATCAATAGGGGGAGGAAAGACGGGGTTGCGAAGGGGATGGCCGTTATAGATTCCGAAGGGATAGTGGGTCATGTTGTCAAGGATTTCGACTGGTCTGCGCAGGTCTTGCTGCTGATCGATCAAAGCAGCGCCGTAGATGCTCTTGTTCAACGAACCCGGTTTCGCGGCATCGTCGAGGGAGAGACCACCCAAACCTGCAGTTTCAAATACGTTGTTAGAAAAGCAGATATCCAGATAGGAGACACGCTGATATCTTCAGGGCTGGATCGAGTGTTCCCCAAAGGTCTGAGGGTGGGGGCTGTTGCCTCAGTCTCCAAGCCTGCGTCAGGGCTCTTCCAGGAAGTGAAGGTCCAACCCTTTGTCGATTTTACAAGAATAGAAGAGGTGCTCGTCGTTCTGGAATGATCCGGTCGCCTTATTTCACTGTGGCTCCAAGAAGGAAGAAATGGTCACTTTTTGCATCTACCTGATACTCGGCCTCTCCGCAATAGTCGCGCAGACCACAATCCTGACACTCCCTTTGTTTCACAGCCTCTTTTTCGACCTGTTGATTCCTCTTGTTGTTTTTTTAGGTCTAAGACTTCGTGACGGGAAAGGCCTCTTGTTGGTGGCTATTTTTGGCATGATTATGGACCTTCTGTCCGGTGGGATATTTGGCCTTTATCTCAGTGTCTATTTGTGGATCTTTCTTTTGGTCAAGAACGTATCCAAGTACTTCAATGTTGATGACAAGGTCTTTCAGTCCATTCTCATCGGGGCGTGCGTGCTCGGACAGCAAATGGTTTTTTGCGTGTCACTGGCACCCCCCTGGAAGGACGCCCAAATACTC
>JAFDFO010000383.1 GCA_019309815.1 Deltaproteobacteria bacterium | reverse complement strand
GGTGGAGTATCTTGCGTCCTGGAAAATGGGCACGTAGCAGGCCGGTGAAAAAGGCCCGTCTGCTTCGTTACGCCTGCGACCAGATGATTTCGTAGCGTCGCCCATTAAGAGGCACCGTCAAGATAAAAGTGTTCCCCTATGGCCAGAGGCCTGATGGTTCCTGGCCTTTTTCTCTTTTGTGTTATCCGTATCCTTACCATTGCCGAGATTTCCATCGATTTCGGTTGCAGCCTCTGCTGCACCAGTCACCCATATGGATTAAGGTCTCTTAGGAGTCAGACCCTTTCTGCCTCAGGCAGACCAGAAAACCTTCGGTTCCAGACCGTATCCAATCGATTACATCTCTCATGGTTTCACTACCAGCTACTTATGGCTCACGGCGTGGTCAGCAAAGATACCGATAACATCATGTCAACGGCTGGGGCGGATTACCAATCATCACTCATGGTTTTACGCCAACGCTACGCCGGGTTCACCGCCCCAGCCTGCCAAAGACTCGCTCGGGATCAAAGTCCACACCATCGCGCATCACATAGTAGCCGGCTCGTGCCAACTTGTGATCCAACGCGTTATGGGCCACCATTATATTGGTCTTCTGTGCCTTGCGATCGAAGTATCGCCGTGCACACGCGTAATGCCGCCTGGCTGCATTGCCTGCTTCACTCCACGCCCATGATAAATACTTGTTACCATTCTTACGATTACCCCTGCCCTTCATCTTCCCATCACTCAGCCACCTCGTAGGTACTTTCCGGCAATACGATACATAGTTACCCACGCGCCGGAATCGACTTATCGGGCCGGTCTCAAGCATGATTGTGGCTCCAAGTATCTCGCCTACACCCATGATCGTCATGAGTTTCGCATACTCCCCACGCAACCGGACCCTACCCCTTACAGCACGCTCGATGTCCTTGGTGTTCTCCGTGAGACAATCTATGACCTCCTTGCTCTTGACTCCCGCTAAGAGGAGGTCCTCATTACCTTCAAGCAGAGGGCTCACACGATCCTCACTCATCACCTGAAGATCCTTAGCCCGAGGTTTTATCCCATAGTTCCTCGTGATGATGCTCTCCAGTCCCAGGATAAGTGAGGTCCTCAACCTCACCAGATGACCCCGCTTCCTCAATAGATCCCGCACCGGACGCTCTTCCTTCGGATAGATATAACCCTGAGGCAATACTCCAAGCCGCAACATCTCTGCCAACCAAAAGGCATCATGCCGATCATCTGAATGCTTCAATCCCTTGTACTTCTGTACCTTGCTGGGGTTGGCCAGGTGAGCCGTATAACCGGCACCCATCAGGGCATCCACTATCCAGTACCAGTTGTAAGTGCTCTCCACTACCACACCTACAACCTCGCCCTCCAGTCCCTTAACCAACTTCACCACACTCTCCGGATCATTCCGCACCTTCTTGGAAAAAAGTCTCCTACCATCCTCATCCACCACTCCCAAAACACTACTGCTTGAATGCACATCAAAAGCGATGTACAATTTCATAGGGCACCTCCTTTTTGTTTGCCCAAAACAGAGCATAGCCAATCTTGAGAGCAATCTCTCGTGGAATGCTCCGGAGGTGCCTCTTTATGATTATCATCACTCCCGTGCCGACGAACTCATTATGAGGAGGCTTCGTTGCCGCAGGAGTGGCAACGCTACGAATACACCTCCACCGACCCAACCTATTGGTAAAGGCTCTTGATCCCGCCCCAGGTGGTCGGCTGGGTGCCTTTCTTCAGCCGGGTCGGGCCGCTGCAGTTGAAGTACATGCGCCAGGCGGCTTCGACGAAGCCATATCTCTCACCAAGGTCGCGGTCGTAGGGTGATCCATCGGGAAGCGGTAGCGGCGGCCAGTACTGAAATGGATACGACCCAACATAGCCCGAATGCACGCTTGCACCCATCCCACCCGCCCAGGTCCGAGGAAACACCGCCGGCAGGCAGGCAAGATCGTGCATAACACATCCGGCATGCACGGCCGAACTTATGTTGTCGAAGCCTACTGCAGGGTAACCGC
>JAFDFO010000131.1 GCA_019309815.1 Deltaproteobacteria bacterium | reverse complement strand
GGACAACAAGATAGAAAAAACTGCCCTCGGACGCAGTGTGACGTATACTACATGTGATAGGCGGCGTCAACTTGACACGGAACAACCGTCCATGTAACCTCCTCAAATAAGAAGGCATGTTTCAAGGCTTGTTATGAAGAAAATGCTCGTTTTCACAGATTTGGACGGGTCGCTTATTGATCATGATACTTATGACTTCGAGGCTGCCCGTCCCGCCCTGGACCAACTCAGATCGCACGCCATCCCTGTCATTATTTGTAGCAGCAAAACACGGGCTGAAATAGAAGTCTATCGTAGCCGTATGGGTCTTAACACCCCGTTCATCACGGAAAACGGTGGCGCTATTCTTATCCCCCATCATACCTTGGATTTGACAGGTACGGATTTCGTGCAAAAAGGCCCTTATGACGTGGTGGAGTTGGGAGTGCCATACGCTGATTTGTGCACCATTTGGGAAGATATCCGGCAGGGGGAAGGTTTTCGCATGAAGGGATTTTCGGAAATGACGGTTGAAGAAATCGCCACTCATAGCGGACTTCCCCTTGAAGAGGCCAGGTTGGCTGCAAAACGTGAGTATTCGGAACCCTTTATGTTCTCTGACACGCCGGACCAGCTCGAACGTCTTGCAGGTCTCTTGAAAGAGAGGGGGCTCAGGACCACCCGTGGAGGCCGGTTCTACCACTTGATAGGGCAAAATGATAAGGGAAGGGCCGTCCGGATTCTCAGCCGGATCTACTCGGAGACATACACCGATCGGACGATCCGGACTGTCGGTCTGGGAGACAGCGACAATGATATCCCCATGCTCCGGCATGTAGATGTGCCAATAGTCATCCGGAAAAAGACAGGAGAATGGCAGCACATTCAGGAACTCGACCCCGTCTATTCAGGCAAAGCCGGCCCGGAGGGGTGGGCCGAAGAGATTCTTGCACTCTTGTGAGTGCGCGTTACTGCTGTCCCGTCTCAAGTCATCGTAACCCTCCTTTGACCTTGATATTGTTCCGCCCTCGTGATAGAGGGAACGCCTCACATATGGAATTCCCAGATCTCGTCAGAATTGGAGCGCGAGAGCATTGAAATTAGTCAAAAGTGAAAATGCGCATGAAGAACAGCGGTCTTCAAGCAAAAACCGCGAATACTGGACTCTCACGGGTTGGGTGAAGACCTGGGCCGATGTAATCCTCGACCCGGTCTCTCGTCTTCTGGCACGATTGGGAATACAACCCAACCTCCTATCGATGATCGGCCTCTTCGCAGCTTTAGCGTCTGGCGTGGCAATAGCTGCCGGATACATTTCCCAGGGTGGATGGCTCTTTCTGCTTTCCGGTCCGTTTGACGCGCTTGACGGCGCCCTGGCCCGGACCGCAGGCCTTGAGTCACGCTTCGGGGCCTTCCTTGATTCGTTCATCGACCGTTATGCAGAAGCGGCAGTGCTTTTTGGGATACTTTGGTGGGCTACCTTTCACGACCGCTCTGTCATTGTCCTGCTTTCCTTTCTGGCCATGGTTGGCTCCATCATGGTCAGTTATGCTCGAGCCAGGGCCGGGGGGTTGGGTATCTCATGCAGGGTGGGTATTTTTACCCGTCTGGAACGCTTCATCGTGTTGACCCTTGCACTGATTACCGAACAACTCCTTGTCGGCCTCGTTATTGTTGCCTTCATGGCCAATTTTACTGCCCTGCAGCGAATGTTCCACGTCTACAGACAATCGCTGCATGAGTGATTTCCGTGTTCTGGCCAAAAACAGTCTACCCACAGAAGCACCGTTACGAAATTCCAGGAAACAGCCTGTTGACAAACATTCTTTGCTTTGCTTTAAAACACTCGTGTGATGGGTTCGTGCCAAACAACTATCGTATAGTAGAATAACAGGTAGAGGTGCCAACATGTACTCCAGAATGCTCAAACTTAGCTTCCCAAGATCAGAAGTTGAAAAACCTATCGTCTGTTTCCTTGCCAGTGAATTCAACCTCACTTTCAATATCCTGAAAGCGACCATACTCCCCCGCAAAGAGGGCATCATGGTCATGGAACTGTCCGGGTCCAGGAAGGACTATAGTAAGGGGATTCGATATCTGAAAGACCAGGGGGTGCTGGTACATGCAGCCGATCAGGACATCAAGCGCAACACAGAAAAATGCACGCACTGCGGGGCCTGCACGGCTGTCTGCCCTACCGGA
The DNA here is from genome assembly GCA_019309815.1 of Deltaproteobacteria bacterium. Lineage (GTDB taxonomy): Bacteria > Desulfobacterota > Desulfobacteria > Desulfobacterales. Next base: position 3,905 of record JAFDFO010000131.1, on the reverse strand, counting down.
GCCCTATCCGTCAAACGGCCTGAGATGAGTGTCGAGTTCAAGCAGAAAAAATGCAGCGTATGCGGCCTCTGCGTTCCTGCCTGTCCCCCAAGGGCCATGGAAGTTCGCACCACTGGAAACGCAATTCTAACATAAAGTGGCTGTGCAACCCTTCCCTTCCCCCCTCGCCCAATGACTATAATGGAAAAACATGTTGCCGTTGCCCTGAGCGGCGGGCTTGATTCCGCTGTTGCAGCTGCCCTTCTTAAGAAGGGAAACCATCAAGTCATCGCATTGCATTTCCGAACTGGGTATGAATCTCCCCCTGGCGGCACCGATTCGTCCGATCAGCTGTCTCCTCTGGATTCCCGGGCTGAAAGGGTTGCAGAGCAGATTGGCATTCCCCTTGAAGTCATCGACTGCTCTGAGGCCTTCGAAAACGAAGTTGTTCGCTACTTTGTTGATGCCTACCGGTCAGGACAAACGCCCAACCCGTGTGTGGTTTGCAATCAACGCATCAAATTCGGTTTCATCCTGGAGGAGGCAAAAGCACGTGGTGCCTCAGTCCTGGCGACAGGCCATTACGCCAGAATACGCCGTGAAGAGAACGGGCGGTTCTATCTAATCAAGGGCGTAGATCGGGAAAAAGACCAGTCCTACTTTCTGGCTCGACTGGCTCAAGAACAGTTGGGTCAGGCGGTGTTTCCACTGGGTACCTATACAAAGAAGCAAGTCAGGGAGATGGCGGGGTCGTTCGGTCTCACGTCCTTCCGCGAAGAGGAGAGCCAGGAATTGTGCTTTGTTGGTGAGCCTAACTACAAGGAGTTTCTTTCCAAATATGCAGGACTTCCCAACAAGCCCGGGGTGATCGTCAATAGAACGGGGGATACCCTGGGACGTCACAATGGTCTCCATGCCTATACCATAGGACAGCGCAAAGGGATTAACATACCAGGCCCAGCCCCGTACTATGTGCTTCGTCTCGACCAGGAAGAGAATCAGCTGGTGATAGGCTCCAAATCTGAATTAGCAGCCACAGAGTGCCTTGTGACACAGATCAACTGGATTGGGGCCAAACCTCCGGACAAACCCATATTAGTCAAGACCCGCATCCGTTATCGCCATCAAGAGGTTGATTCGACCCTGACGCCCCTTGATGGCGACTCGGCCACGGTTCATTTCTCCGAACCCCAGTACGCCATTACGCCTGGTCAGGCAGCTGTCTTTTATGAGGGAGAGCGCGTACTCGGCGGCGGATGGATCGAATGAAGCTTTTTACCATCACTACCCTGGGCTGCAAGGTCAATCGCTACGAATCTGAAGCGATTGCTGAGCAGCTTGTAAGCAAAGGGTGGAATACGACGGAGAAAGGAACCGCAGCAGACCTCTGCATTATCAACACGTGTACAGTCACTCAAAAAGCCGCTATGCAGTCCAGGCAGGCTGCAAGAAAGGCCATCCGAAACAACCCGGGAGCCCTGACCGTAGTTACAGGCTGCTATGCCCAGACCTCTCCGAAGGTCTTCAGTGCCATGGAAAACGTCCACTACGTCATTGGCAATGCCTGCAAAGACGAGATTGTCCAGCTTATCAGTGGCTACACGGAGCGAGGGCCCGTTACGACTCTGGTAGAGGATCTATCGACACCCCGCCCCTTTCAGGACATGCCTCTCACCAAGTTTGGGAACCGAACCCGACCGTTTCTCAAGATCCAGGACGGTTGTGATGCGTTCTGTTCCTACTGCATCATCCCCCATGCACGTGGGGGGAGCCGATCCCTGACACCAGGAGTCATCAAAAAGAGAGTTACGAGCCTCAAGGAACATGGGTATGAAGAGGCTGTCCTTTGCGGGATCAACCTGGGCCGCTACGGCGCGGACCTTGAGCCGCCCACCTCGCTTCTTGACTTGATTCAGACCATCGACGGTCCCACTGGCATGGAGCGCCTTCGTCTCAGTTCTATTGAACCGGCCGAGTTATCAGAAGATCTCGTCAAGTTGATTGCAGCCTCTGAGCATGTGTGTCCGCACCTTCACATTCCCCTGCAAAGCGGAGACGACGATGTGCTCAAGGCCATGAACCGCCCGTATTCATCAGCGTATTACAAGGATCTGATTCACCACATCGTTGGCCTTATGCCCAACGTGGCGATAGGCGTTGATGTACTCGTGGGCTTTCCAGGGGAGACACAAGGGGCCTTTGAGAAGACATGCAATCTAGTCGAAGATCTTCCCGTTGCATATCTTCACGTTTTTCCGTTTTCCAGGATAGAGCAAGCCGCTGCTGCATCTCTTCCGGACACGGCCCCGCCAGAGGAAATCAAAAAGAGGTGTGAACATGTGCGGGCCATTGGACAAGCCAAACGCAGGGAATTTTACCAGCAGGCGGTTGGTTCGACATACGAGGTGCTCATCGAAGGAAGACGCGACAGGATCACGGGGCGTCTCAAGGGTCTAACCAGGAACTACATCCCGGTCTTTGTCGAAGGAGACGATGAGTGGATGAACCGCCTCGTTCAAACCCGAATCACCAGAGTCGAGGGCGGCAAGGTTTTTGCCGAGTGCCTTTCCGCCCCATAGAATTTTCCACATACAACCACCTGAATTCCACCTGACAAGCTCTGTCGACGAGTGTCAGAGGTGGTACTGGTCGGAAATCTTGAACTGCAATAGCGAGCGAATCAGAAAATGGCAGCGTTCCTTACGGTCGCTGCGAAGCACTGCCGTAAGGCAGAACATTCCTCCCAGCTTGCTGGAGGGATCTTCAATTGAGTCCGTTCCTCCTTGACCATCACCCTTGTTTCACCCTATATTGGCCAAAATGGACTGTGTGACAGGTCGTATTCGTTCTGACAAAGGAATTTCCTGTCTGGTCGAACAGTCGTTCAATCTAGCAGAAAGGTGCCGTGCAATGAACGTAAAACGTATTCTGTGGTTGGTTTGCTTATTGACTTTCCTTCCCCAATTGTCCAACCCCTACGATGCTCTTAGCCAAAGCGAGCAACAAGTACAGGGGCCAGGAGCCGCCAGGGTGACCTCGTCTCCGACCGAGCATGAGGCAACACCAGTCGAGAAGACCCTAATTGATGAGACTGGCGAAAAGATGGGTAAAAGCATCGATCGATTGGGTGAAAAGGCCACATCACATATGGGGAGTTGGGTCGGTGCTGAAGTCTTTGCGGGCATTTCATGGCTGAAGTTCGGCATTTGTCTCTTCTTGCTGTTCACAGTAATCGTTGGGGAACGTATCATAACATGGATCATCCGAGCCCAAGTGCGCAGGATTGTACCGCCCGAAGGGGCTATCTCGTGGAAAGAGCTGCTCCTTTCCGCCTTAGCCAAGCCTCTTTCCCTCTTTATCTGGGCCTACGGGATCTATTGGGCTCTTTCTCCATTGTTTATCCATTTCCTGACCGCAGAGGGTACGAATCTTGTCCAGCTTGTTGCCCAGAAAGCTGCCAACATCGCAGGCGCCTTCGCTATTATCTGGTTCGTCTATCGTCTGGTCGGCATAATCGACATTCAACTCAGAAAGTGGGCAAATGCGTCGGAAAGTACCATAGATGACGTATTGGCCCCCCTCGTAGGAAAAACCCTTAGGGTTTTCATCATTGTGATCGGTGGCATCATCTTAGTTCAAAACCTTACCGGAGTTAAGATTGGCCCCCTGCTTGCCTCGCTGGGGATAGGCGGCCTGGCAATAGCATTGGCCGCAAGAGAACCTATTGCCAACTTCTTTGGTACACTCACTATCCTGTTTGATAAGCCGTTCCAAGTAGGGGAGAGAATCGTAGTTGACAAATACGATGGGGTCGTGGAATCGGTCGGGTTCAGGAGTTCTCGGATTCGCACATTGACCGGCCACTTGGTTGCTGTTCCGAATGAAAAACTCGTCAATGCTAGTGTTGAGAACATTAGCCGAAGGCC
>JAFDFO010000382.1 GCA_019309815.1 Deltaproteobacteria bacterium | reverse complement strand
AGGCTGCAAAGAGCATAAATAGCCGCATCAGGACGGGCGTACTCCTTGTTGGATGTCCCACAGATTCTTGCGTTGCGACCCATGCGTTTGCAGATGCCCTGGTTATGAAATACAGCTTTGTAAACAAGAGATTTGTCGAAATAGCTCACGAAGAGGGGCTTAAGGTTTTTGTTTGGAATATTGATCATGCGCATTTGCTACCACCTTATGCTGAGATGGGTGTGGACGGCATTGGAAGCAATGACCCTCGGGTGCTGGTGGAGCACTTCCGGCAGGAGCATTGATGGGTACTATGGATATGAAGTTGGCTAATCATACCATAGAGGTAGGGGCAGGCGACACGTGCAGGGGTATCGAATGTTTTGCTTAGAGTGCGGTGACAGGCTGGCGATTCGTCGGTCCTGACGCAAGGTCTATTTGGCCTGCACGTCGTGCGGGCGCCAGTTTCGTTTGGAGGAGTATGCGGATGCCATGGATGACACTCTTGACGAAGAATTGGCTGATGTACGTTCTGACCGACTCTGATCGTCTGCCTTGAAGTGTCTTCGGAGTTACTTGCATATAACCCCGTTTTAAAAGGAGAGTAATGATGAAGCCTAACAAGCGATGTATCATCGCACTCTTGGTCATTCTGGTTTTCTTGCTATCCTGCAGTACAGTTCCGGTCACGGGCAGAAAGCAATTAGACCTTATTCCAGATTCCACCCTTCTCCCCATGAGTTTTCAACAGTATGATGACTTTCTGAAGTCCAACAAACTCAGCACAAATCAGGGTCAGATCCAAGCAGTCAGACAGGTTGGCATGAGGATTCAGAGAGCTGTGGAGGAGTTTTTTGTGGAGAGAGATATGTCCGGCAGACTTCAGGATTACGCTTGGGAATTCAACCTGGTAGAGAATGACCAAGTGAACGCATTTTGTATGCCGGGAGGAAAAGTCGTAGTCTACACGGGGATTTTGCCGATTGCCGGAAATGAGGCCGGACTTGCGGTTGTGATGGGACATGAAATCGCCCATGCAATTGCTGGGCACGGCAGCGAACGAATGAGCCAAGGACTGGCTGTTGAAATGGGCGGAGTGGCGCTTTCAGCAGCCCTGGCAAATCAGGCGGCACAGACTCAACAGCTTTGGATGACAGCTTTCGGTGTTGGTTCTCAATATGGCTTGATGCTTCCATACAGCCGTCTTCATGAGAGTGAGGCTGACCATCTGGGATTGATATTTATGGCAATGGCTGGCTACGACCCGCACAACGCAGTGGGGTTTTGGGAAAGAATGGCACAAGCAAAAGAGGGACAGGCACCCCCTGAATTCATGAGTACCCACCCTGCTGATGCAACCCGAATTCGGAAGATCCAAGAACTAATTCCAGAGGTGATGCCATATTACGAAAAGTCCAAACAGGGTTAGTCCAACGCGACACCTTGGCGTCAGATGGTCCTATCTTAGATTACAACAGTCCATGTCTTATCTAACAGCAGCTTTCCCCTTGATATGATCAGAGTTGTCTTTGCAGCAACGGGAGATCGCCAGGAGGGTGTGAGAGCCTCACTCAAAGGCCTGCAAGTCAATCCGGCCCGTGGGAAAGAGGTTCTGATAAAGCCCAACTTTAACACGGCCGATCCTTGCCCGGGTTCAACCCACAATGATACGCTTGTGGCTCTGGTGGATGAGCTTTGGGAGATGGGAGCTAGGACCATCAGCCTGGGCGAGCGGAGCTATTTGCCCACAAGGCAGGTCCTGGAGCAGAAGGGAGTTACGTCCCTTATGAAAGAAAGGGACGTCAAGATCGTTGACTTTGACGATCTGGGTGAAAAAGATTGGGTAGAATTCAAACCCAATCACAGTCACTGGAACAACGGCTTTCGGATTGCCCGACCCATTCTCGAGACCGAATGTCTGGTATCTACGTGCTGTTTGAAAACGCATCAGTTTGGCGGTGTTTTTACCATGTCGCTCAAGCTGCATGTTGGAGTCGTGCCCACGATTCGGCATGGCTTCGCATATATGGCCGAACTTCACCAATCCTCTCATCAGCAGA
>JAFDFO010000130.1 GCA_019309815.1 Deltaproteobacteria bacterium | reverse complement strand
CACACCCGAGTATATCCAGGCTACTCTTCCGGGATACCAGGCGAATCCAATGTCAAGGAGCGGCAGTCCCACCCGAACGCTGACGCGGGCCACGGGTGGCGCCCAATACCAAAGCCCGCCTGTGAATATCCAGCTTCCGTAATGGTGAGTGACATACCCGAATGGCTCACAAGGTATCCAGACATTCTCTCCATAACATACCGTCCATCTACCCGTGGTGAACGGTGCCCACCCCACGCTAACGTAAACCGGCCGCCAGAAATACGAGTACGCACCATTATAGTAGACCCTTTCCCATCTGCCGTGCTCTTCCAGGGCGTACGCCTCGTAATGCAGACTTGGAGGGAGGTAGGTTGCTGATTTTTCACCTAAGCGATTCCTCGTTGTCCACAGATGCTCTCTGTCCCGGTTCCAGCTATCCCACTCAGGGTCCACATCACCCAGTGCAGCAGTCACCTGATGACTGTCTGCAAGGATGGCTGCCTCGCCTGCAATCAATTGAAATCTTGTCTCCGAGGTGTTGTGAAAGAAATCCAGGGTACCTTTCAAGGGAATTACTTCAACGGATTCTGGGCCCACATATAAGTCAAAGCTGGTTTCCCCTGGTGCCATCACATAGCCAAAGGGTGTTGTGGCCTTAATGACCGCATAGGAACCCTTGTTGTGGAATCGCACCAGTCCAAACGCTACATCAATCTCGGTCAGGTCGTCTTTCAGCACGTTGAGCTGAAGCTGTGTGTCACCACCTACTCTCATCCAGGTGTTGTTTGGGAGGATGAATTCAGCTCTTCCGTCTTGACCGGAACGGAGGAGATCATCCGTGTAAAATGGTGCGTCCTCAACCGTGGCAACCCACTCTATTTCCTCGGGCACATATCGTAATAGCTCTCCCTCAACATGCGATATGCGACCGACTAAGATGCTTTCCTGGTCGCCTGGATCATTCGAATGCAGTTGTGCGTGTGCTGACGTGACAGGAATAAATATGAGAAATAAAACGAATTGCAGCCAAAGCAGCTTTCTTATTGTTTTCATTTTGGTTTTACCTCCATTTTTGGAAGTCTTGTATATATAGACACCTTTGGACCCGAAAAAGTCTACAAAACCTCTTATCCCACTGATTCGTTCACCAAATGAACCGGAGACGTTGTTGACACTTATCGAGGCAATTTGGCACGTAAATTGCTGGAATAAGGTGCTTAAGAAACCGTAAAAATAAAGAAATCTCTTGAAACGTTTGTATGTGAGGTTTCCCTCTATGCGCAACGGTACAGGAGGCATCTGTTATTGGTTTAATTTCTGCCTCTTACGCGAGGGAAGTGTGTCCTTCGGGGGTAAAGCCACGTGATCATCGAAACCCCAAAAAGAACAAGGCATAGCTTCGTTGCCTGGTCCCACATGTCATTTTCTTGGCGGCATACCCTGTCAGCAAAGCCTCAGGGCTTCAATTCAACAGTGGGGCTGGCCGTAAAGGAGTTGAATAAGGGGCTGATTTTCCTGCCCATTCTTGCCATGTTTTTCCTTTTGGCGACCTCTGCTGCTGCCGCTCCATATCACAACATTGACGTTAATGGATGCACTGTGTGCCACTTCTCCGGGGTGGATGAATCCGCGAACTGTAAGAACTGTTCCAACGACATGTTGATAAGATGCGAGATAGGCACTCCCGGCAATGGCTCCCAACCGGTGACATTCCCGCCCTACGCAAAGGGTGTAGAACCCTTTAATGGGGTGTGCGAGGTATGTCACTCCCAGACGGAATACCATCGGAACGACGGCTCGGGCTCAGATCATTACGAATACCAGCCTGATCTTGGCGGGCCGGGTACAGACTGCATGGTGTGTCACAAACATGCGCCACACGAATTCGGACATCAAGGCGCGGTAGGGACTGGTTGTGATGCTGAAGGGTGCCACGACGGGAGTTCCGGACCCCATGCCACACACGTGACCAGGAACAGTCAGGGTTCTGTAGAACCAATGGACTGTGGTGAATGTCATGACACGAACAACTATCCCTTGTTCGGAGACCAAAATGCGCAGGAAACACTGAATGATACGGACGTTTGTGATCCTTGTCACAGCAAGGAAGGTGCCTATGACGGGACAATAAGTGATGTAAACGGTTCCATCGGTGCAAAGGACCACTGGCATTGGAAAGATGCTGAGGGTATCAAGCATGAGGGTGTGTATCAGGTAGTGCCTGATTGGCAGGGAAATACTGAATATAAGGTCTATGATTTGGTGAAGTATCTAGGAACCGTTTATCAAAGGGACAGCGACGGTAATTCCGAGACAGGCTTTGAGATCAGTAACTGGACAGGGGAGGGGCCCTTACATGACGCCTGGTACGGACAGTGGCACACGGGTACGGACTATGAAGTCGCGGACGTCGTTGAATATGACGGCGATGCTTATGAAAGTAGGTACGATTTCACTTCCGGCGCTGCTTTTGATGTCGGCAACTGGGAGTTAATGGGTCCGGACTATGTTGAAAGGTTTTCGTGGAAGAGCTATCATGTTTATGCCCTCAATGATGAAGTCAGGCACGAACACTATGCTTATCGAGCCAAAGATAATTTGATTTCTGTTGACGTTTTTAATCCGGACAACTGGGACTTGATCGGTCCTGCGTACGATTCCAGATATAAGAAATGGGAAGCCAATAGACCCTATTTCCCCAATGATGTGGTGCAGTATAACTTCGGCAGATCCTATAAGTGTATTACCCAAGAGGAATCTATAAACGAGTCCTCTTTTGATGAGAGCAAGTGGAAAGTCATATGGGGCGCTGAAACCCTGGTTCCGGGAACAGAAAAATGGTGTGCAGGCTGCCATGACGAAGGGAATTCGGAAGTGGAGGGTGTTGCTGCCCCAAGCGTGATAGGAGATGGTTCAACATATGGCTATTTCGTATCCGGTCATGGACGTCCCACTGCCGATCTCAGCTGTGAAGAGTGTCATGATCTAACGATAAAACACACGGATACTCGTCAACGTACCTACGAGGCCCTGGCGACCAAGCCTGCCAAGTCCTATCAAAATGGCTACCGGTTGCATGAAAACATGACCATCCCGCGTGATGGAGAAGTTGGGGCTGATGTCTTCAGCCCGTGCACGAATGACAACTGTCACGCATATAATGATATTATAAGTTCTCAGATAAGCGGCTTCAGGGACGATCTCGGTGACAAGCAGGGCCATTTGCAACATTTAGAGTGGATACTGATGCCTTTCTGGGATTCGGACTGGAGCAGTACCCCCGGTGGCGAAAACGAGATAGATTCGGACATAAGCTGTCCTGCCTGTCACAATGTTCATGGTTCTCCCACCCCGGCAATGATACGCCACGGGGAGTTAATCAGCACGCCTGGTACAGACGATAAGGTGCCGGCTCTCGACTTCAAGTGGTACAAGGCAGACGGAGTTACACAAACCTTTGACAGAAATGAAAGCCGCTACGGTTGGCTCATAGCCGGTCCAGGAGGCAGCGTGCCCCCCATGGACAATCACAGTTGCAGTGACTGTCATAGTCATGGCCTGGAATGGATGAACGAGGGCGAGGGGGAAAGGTATGAGCGACTCCCCAGCATTCTCGAGGTAACGGATGTCTGGACGAGCGACCTTTCCGATACCAGGAAAGACGAATTCGTGCCTGGCGAAGATATCCGCTACCACGTCAGCTTCAGGATCTTGGGGAGTGGCTCATATTTCATCAAAGCTGCCCAAGATACAAAGGCAGAGAGCACATCCGGCACCCCCTGGACGCATGATGATCTTTCGGGCAGAGAGGAAGAGTTTGTGGCACGTGAGCAAGAGTACCCGTGGACCTGGGACAGGGTGGTTCCGGGAACAGCCGATTCCCCTTCCACGGCTCGAGTGACGATGAGCATCAAGCTTAAGTTTCTGCCGGACGGTGCTATAATACGCCAGGGGATGCATGACTTCAACATTGAGTGACTGCCCCTCCAAATAACTGCTCTCACCGGGAAATTGTTCCCCGAAAAACCTCATGTTTCTTTCCTACACTGTAACCGCATCTGTTGCACTTCTCTGATATAATGAGAGAAAAGGCTCGAGGTCAGAGGCGCGGGGCGAGAGGTCAAAAGCTCATAGCTGACCCCTCGACCCGCCTTCGCCCCTTCGACCTCGCTCAGGACAGGCAAGGCTTCCGCCTACGTCAAGACTTCCGCCTTCGCTGAAGCTTCGACGGACAGTTCGACAAGCTCACTGCAGGCAGGTATAGTTCGGAACACCTCCCTACTTCCCACAATCCTTGACCAAAATTCTCTTTCCTGGTAGTTGTCCTACAGATTCCGCACATGAAAAGGTTAGCTTCACCCCGTTTCGCTCACTCAAAACAACTCTAACCAAGTGTACGCCACGACAACGTTGACCCCATATGGAACAAAACAAAGGAGGAAAAAACTATGAACCCTCTACGACATTGGCGGGAGTTCGCCCTGACATTTACTGTCTTAGTGTTTGCGGGGTGTGCATCGACCGGAGCAATCCATACAACAACGCCTATCACTGCTAAATCGGCCGATTACAAAACAGTGCTGCTTTCCGTATCGTCTGAAGTTGACGAATCATCGGGGGAAACCATGCAACTCGCGAGCTTCATAACGGCTAACCTACGAGACAAGGGCGTGTTTGAGAAAGTCCGTGTAGCATCAGGTTGCAAGGACTGCCCGGAATGCCGATCAGATTTGCAGCTCGATGCAAAAATCGTTGACTTGATAAAAGAGGATCCCAATGGTGATGCATGGGCAGTTGTTGATGTGGCACTAACTGATGGGGAGACAGGAAAGGGTGTGGGGTCTTTCAAGGCCGAAGGCAAGTCGTCTAGTCGTACTGTGCCTGCAAGCAGAAAGAGCGAAGCCGTTGAGCATGCCGCGGAGCAAATAGTGAAGTTTGTAGCAAAGAGTATGTGAGCTCAGCTAGCGAGAGGACTCGCAGCTCATAGCCCACAGCTGGCTTCCGGTATTATGGAGCCACCGTGCTGATAAAACACGGGCACGCGTCAGTGTTATCATCATAGCGTTGAGGAACAACGCCCCAGGAGGTTGTGACCCCTCCCCCACTAGGAGCAAAGTTTAACCAGCCTGTGTTTTCACCCCAGGCGTCGCCATTAAAGACCCCGGTGGTGGGATCGATGGTGACACCGCCGCCCGTGGGAGCAAAATTGATCCACCCCACATTTTCTCCCCAGGCGTACCCTGAAAGGTTACCCTGGCCGTCGTTTACAACCCCGTCACCAGACGGAGCAAGGTTGATCCATCCGATGTTTTCTCCCCAGGCAAAGCCCGCAACGAACGAATCGGTCACAAAGACGCCGAGACCGGAAGAGGGTTTGAGGTTGATCCATCCAACGTTCTCGCCCCAGGCAAAGTGGGAACCGTCATTGTCAGGGTCGACGTTCTCGGCGATGGCTCCGAGGGGATACAGGAGAAGTAAAGAAACAAGAATGTATTTACATATCTTCATAAATGAATCCTCCCTTTGAGAGGCCTAACGTCTATACTGTTCCTGTAAATTGGGCAGGCTTGTTATTCAGCTATTGCCAGAACAACTCCCTATCATTCTCCAGAAGCGCTTAGGAACGTGACATTTATTGTACGTTTGTATTATGGCCGGGGGCACCTCGGACACACCATGAATAACGTGATTCAGAGTTGGCGGCGCCAGTGACAAGGCCAGGACCGTTGAAGTTGATGGTGAGAGACTTTCCTGGGGTAGTGGGATGAATACTAGTGGACCAGTACAACGCTCCTACTAGATTACTGAAAGGATGGCCGTCGGGGAGGGTCTTGGGGGTCTGGCCGAACATTGAACGGTCTACCAAGCTGGCCAATTCCTCTATCGTAGGAAGACGCCATCCCAGGCGACCGCCCACCTCCTTGTCGTAGCAATAGTAGCAGGCATCGCCCCATGTCCTTGTCGTGGCATCCGGGGACTGCTCCCATACAAGCCCGGTTTCCTTATCCAGGACACCCTCGCCACCCAATACCAGCACAAAGCGCTCCGAAGCCGGGAGTTTCTGACTCCATTGGGGTGGTATGTTGTCGACTCCATTGTATATTTCATCCAGCGTTTTCATCGTGGGAGCTGGGGCCGCCGTCTGATTCAAATCCCCTG
>JAFDFO010000381.1 GCA_019309815.1 Deltaproteobacteria bacterium | reverse complement strand
ACTTAATTACTCCTCCTCCAAAGCCACCTTGAGCTCTATTGCCTCTCCCTCCTCCACTTCCAAGAGCAGTAGGAGCAGAAGCCGTGCCATATGGTGAGCCACCGGCATCTCCATCCATATCCTTGCCACCGTTTCCTCCATAACCGCCACCACTACCCAAGTTTCCAGCACCACGGATACCTCTGCCCGGGCCTTGTTGACCATCAAAGCCTTGTCCATCAGCATGGATCGAGCCGCCAGAGGCGATCACAATATCTGCTGCGGTGATTGTCGGACCACTCCCATTGGGATTACCTGCTGTCCCACCGTTTACATCATGGGTGTCACCCACCAGAATGATGGCGCCTCCACTGTTGACCGTTAGGGTGGTACCCACCGTAATATCGCCACCCGTCGTTAAGGTGGCACCCGTCTCAACAGTAAACGAGCCGGTAATGTTCAGGTCATTTCCCAAGGTAATGTTGTGATCAAGCGTGACATTGTTAAGATAACTGGCAGGAAGAAGAACACTCCCTAACTGGCCATCTTGAAAACCGGACCCTCCGGCTGCAGTAAGAGAGCCCGTGAAGTTATACGTGATGCCTGAAAGATCTATGCGGCCGCCAGCTCCACCTCCAGCATAGCGTATGCCGTAGTATCTATTGACAGTTGCGCCCTTAACGGAGATGGTCCCTGAACCTGTTACCGTGCCGGAGGCTATCCAGATCGAACCGCCCGAACCAGCACCGCCATTGTAGGTCCTGCTTCCACCAGAACCGGTTCCATTGGCTGACAGAGTGCCGTCGACGGTGACCGTACCGCTGGCAACGAGCTTGACGGCACCTCCGCCGTAGCCGCCCGTTGCGTTAAGACCAGTCCCGCCGCCGCTCCCTAAAGCAGCGGGGGATGACTGCGTGCCATATGGAGAACCGCCAGCATCTCCATCCATATCCTTGCCACCACTTCCTCCGTAACCTCCACCTGTTCCTATATTTCCAACACCCCGGATGCCATGGCCAGGACCCAGAGTTGGGCCGAATCCCTGCCCATTAGCGCTTACCAGGCCATTTTCACCCACAGTCATGTTGGCTGCATTGATGACAATGCCCGTGCCGTTTGCGGTAGAAGTATCACCCATACAGAGGACGATACCGGAATTGACGGTGAGGTCACCCGTCAGGGTTAACTCGTTTGACGTGCCGCCAACGAAGTCGGCGTTGAGGGTGAGTGTGCTTGTGAAGCCTGCATTCAAGCTGATTGAGGCAAGATTATCGTTCACATTGTCCGCGATGCAGCCGGTATCGGAGGTAGCATCAAAAATGACATTGTCACCAGCGTTAGGGGTGCCATCGGGATTCCAGTTCGCTGGCGTTGACCAGTTGTTATCCGCAACACTTCCATTGTCCCACGTATAGTCTGCGGCATAGACGGTTCTTGCCACGCCGAGAAACGCGAGCAGACCAATCAGGACTGCGGTCATGCCGGCAAAAAATATGGTTTTTGCTTTCCTCACATTCAAACCTGTTTTTGTTTGAACCTCGAAGATGAATTTGCCGTATTGAGTGGCACTTATCTAGTTTCTAGTACAAGCAAATAGGGTGCCAGTTTCTGACCAAAACACCGGAAAAACACCCCAGAAAGAACGATCTTTCTTAACGGAGAGACTGTGGACGAGAAATCAGCATTTTTGGATGAAAAGCAAAGGGTTGCTGAAAGATAACCCTCAAACACAAGTGATAGGATTGGTTTACGGAAGAATAAAGAATGCTTCGCGGTATGTGATCACTGCTAAGGTGAAGTTAACCTTCAACAATGCGGAGAGGTCGGTAGAAGAGGCTATAAAGCCTCACGTACAGAGTGGTTCTGGAGGAAGTCCTTGAGTTCAGATCGCTGTTTGCGCGACATTTTTTGAAACTTTACGCTACCGCGTCTCATAGTCCTGCAGTGGGGGTGTGCCTTACCGCCTATTTTGTAAAGCACCCGATTATCTATTTCGAAATCCTTCACGGCCTTGAAGGGTACTTTCCCCAAATGGAAATCATGTTCGGTCGAGATTATGTCCAGGTATGAT
>JAFDFO010000380.1 GCA_019309815.1 Deltaproteobacteria bacterium | reverse complement strand
TTTTGTCCCGATTGTCTTTGTGCAGGAAGAAGCCGGGCAGCTCTTCCGGGACATCGCCATTGCTATCAGCAGCGCAGTGGTGCTGAGCCTGGTGGTATCGATTACGGTGATACCTACACTCTCCTCAAGAATACTTGGAGAGGTCCAGCGGACTGAAGCACCTCGCGTGCGGCGATGGTCCATTTACCAACTGGCCTCAAGCCTCACCAACGGGATAGCAAGCTTTGTCTACTGGATGTGCGGTCGGGTCTCGGCTCGGCTCGGGGTAGCTATGGTGATAGAGAGCTTTTGTTCGGCCTCCTTTTGCCGCCGCCTGGATACAATCTGGAAGAGTTCAATGAGATTGCGAGGACCATAGAAGAAGGTGTCTTGCCGCTAATCTCGCACGACGGTGAAAGTGAAGTTGCAAGGCAACTCAACCTCCCCGAAGTAAAGAACTTGTTCTATGTCGCATTCGGGCAGATGGCATTCTTTGGCGTCATCTCAGCCGACCAGGAAAGAACCCCTGAACTCCTTCCTTATGTATACGGCATCTTAGGAAAAATCCCGGGGATGATCGGCATCGTCCAGCAGCCAAGTCTATTTGAAACGGGTGTCGGCGCGGGGAGGTCAATTGATATTGAGATCAAGGGCCCGGACCTGGAGCGGCTTATCATGCTCGGCCGACAGATATTCGGTCAGGTAATGCAGCTCATGCCCAGCGCCCAGATGCGTCCCATACCGAGCCTCGATCTGGGCAACCCTGAAATGCGCGTGATCCCCAACCGGGATCGGCTGACTCGCGTTGGTATGACCACGGCCGACCTGGGTCGAACCGTAGACGCACTCGTGGATGGCGCCAAGGCAAGCAACTATCGTCTTTACGGAAACGAAATCGATCTGATCGTAAAAGGACAGGAGGGTACGCTCAAACGAACGCAGGATCTGGCCGCACTCCCGGTTCAGACCCCCAGAGGTGAGAGGGTGACCTTGGGATCCTTGGCTGAGATTCGCCTGGAGGAAGGCCCGACCCAGATTAACCACATCAATTCGGAGCGCGCCATCACGATTCAGGTCATCCCGCCAACAGACATCCCCCTGGAAACCGCCATGGCCACAATTAGCGATGAGGTGGTGGGTCCCATCAAGGAAAGCGGAGAACTAGGAACCCTTTACCGGATCGAGCTGAGCGGCACAGCCGATGACCTCGTGAAAACGCGGCGTTCACTTCAGTGGAACTTGATTCTGGCCATCGTCATAAGCTACCTCTTGATGTCCGCCCTGTTTGAAAACTTCTTCTATCCCTTAGTCATTATGTTTAGCGTCCCACTGGCTGCAGCGGGTGGGTTTGTCGGCCTTCTGCTGGTGAATCTCTTTGTTGCGCCTCAGCCCCTGGACGTCATCACCATGCTCGGCTTTGTGATTCTAATAGGCATTGTGGTCAATAATGCGATTCTCATTGTCCACCAGGCCCTCAACAATATACGCGACAGCAACATGCCCTCCAGGGAGGCGATTCGGGAATCGGTTCGCACCCGTATTCGGCCCATCTACATGAGTTCCATAACAAGCGTTTTCGGGATGCTCCCGCTGGTTCTTTTCCCCGGAGCCGGTTCAGAGTTCTACCGAGGCCTTGGGAGCGTTATTGTTGGCGGTCTTCTGGTCTCCACCGTGTTCACGATTTTTCTGGTCCCTGCCCTCTTGAGTCTAGTGCTCGACGCCGGTGCAGCAATCAAGACGCGTTTTCGGACACAAAGCCCCTAGGGCGTCACTGTCTGTCCCATGCAGTGACTTTGATCCGCGTCACGAGTGGCCGAGCTGAGAACAGCAGTGACACATTAACGACTGATCATGTGAGGTGTTTTAGAAAGTTGCACAAGTGGAAAACCAAACCAGGCCGGCCGCTCCCCCTTGGGGCCACTGTTGCTCCGGAAGGAGTGAGCTTCTCCATCTTCTCGCGGCATGCCACATCCCTCTCTCTCGTCCTCTTTCAGAAAGCAAACCCTAAACCCGTTTCTGAAATTCCTCTAGACCCTGATATCAACAGGACCGGCGATATCTGGCACATCTTTGTCGTCGGGTTAGACCCATACCTCCGATATGGGTACAGAGCGGACGGGCCCCATGACCCCACGGGTGAAGGGCACTGGTTCAACAGAAAGCATATTCTCCTTGACCCGTACGCCCGAGCCTTGGAAGGCGGGGAAGTCTGGGGCCAGGGGGTGGGTCAGCGGCCCTGCTGCATTGTTGCAGATGACTTTGACTGGGAAGGCGATCGCCCGCTCAATCTGCCCCTGAAAGACAGCGTCATCTACGAGCTTCACGTGCGGGGATACACGGTTCATGAGTCT
>JAFDFO010000379.1 GCA_019309815.1 Deltaproteobacteria bacterium | reverse complement strand
ATCAGGACCGCCGGTTCGGTCACGAAGAGTATTTTCGGCGGATCCGTACTGATTTTCTCTGTGGCCTCGGACCGCACTTCCGCCAGCTCCAGGCTGGCCAGCAAACGATCCATGGAGATGGGAATCAGCCAACCAGGGGTCTCTTTCTCAAGCAAGTCGGCGAGTTTTTGCGACTTGTCTTTGTCCTCTGTTGGAAAGCGTACCCGGGTAACCGATATATCCGTGATGGTGGCTGTTCGCTCCGCGCGGTCCGTGTCCAGGAGGGCTTCAAACCACACGGCGCCAAAGACGGGTTCGGTCGATCCCTTGAGTTCGACAGAAACCGCAGCGCGTCCTTTGAGGAGATTTCCGTCCAGTTTTTCCGGCTGGGGCTGGTAGATCACCACCAGGCCCTCCGGCGTGTCAATCTCTCTCGGCCAATTGCCGGTAGCGTCCTCCTGTGTCCAGCCCAACGATGACAGCAGGCAAACCCACAGGAACACGGCCACCCATACAACGCCTTTCAGATTTGGTTTTTCCCTAACCGCCATGGTTCAGCCTCCACAGTTTGTAGTTCAGATGACAGTTCACTTTTAACTGAAGTAGCTACATCACTCACTGTTGCTCGTTGCCTGCGCTGGAACAACTCAAAACAGGTAGTGGATGCCAATATGGAAGTAATCGCGATCACTGCCACCTGCGTCTTGTATCACATCCCCGGCAACGAAGCGAGCCAGGTAACTGCTGATGAGCAAATTGGGGGTGGGAAACCAACGCACGCCGGGCCATGCCTGCAGATGGTTCTACGTTCTTTCGCGTGAAGTGAGATTGGTTTGCCCCGGAGCAAGCTCCGGGGCTCAAGGTATTCGAGAGGAGACTATCGCCAACTCTGAAGTTCAAAGGCGTCACTTGTTGAGGTCAGAAAACCGTGTCCAGTGTCAAACCGACATTCAACAATGCCAGTCTTGTCCGGACCCAGATGCTGTTCAGGTATTTCAATTGTGAGGCGTTCGTTAGAGGTAACGACGGTCATCCGGGGTGGTCCGGTGATCAGACCCCCCTTTTCTGGTATACTCTTATTGCCCTTAGCCTCGTAGACCTGGCAGCGACAAATCACCTTGCCTCCTACCCAATAGACATTTCTATCTAGTTCTCGATTCTTGTAGCTGAGGCGAACGGTCAGCTCATTACCGTCTACGCTTCCATGAATCTGTATCTCGTCAACATCGCCCAATGATTCCAGCTCTTCTGAGAACGACACGGGACTATGAAAGAGTAAAATCAACGTTACAAGGAATCCGTAAAGTAAAACCTTTTCCATTTTCAAGCTCATGGCCACCTCCTCATTCTGACAATGCTTTCATCACTCCACGGTGTGCTCCGACCTTTTTGTTTCACCCTATGTTATTGCTTTCCTCCACCGGGGGCTGAATCAGCGGGCCGGGTACCTGGAAGGCCAGATCTACCCGCTGTGATGATGAGTTACCAACAAGTCGAGCTTGATTCTATGGTGATAGCCTGCAGTTAGTCAAGCCCGAGTTTTTGTATCCACCCTTACCTGAAGCCCCCTTTTTCACCATAAGCTCCACCGATAACGACGACCACCCCGTCGGCCACCCCCACCGCACCTGCCAGCACGCTAATCGGAACTACTTCAAGCCTTGTTTCGGTTGCTGCATGGTCAACCAGGTGATATGTCTTGCCACATGGAAAACAAGATCAAGCTTGGAATCAGTGCCTGCTTGCTGGGTGAGAAAGTACGCTACGACGGTGCTCACAAGCTCGACCGGTTCCGCGCTGACACGCTGGGAAAGCATGTTGAATACGTCGCGGTGTGCCCCGAGTTTGAGTGCGGTCTTGGAGTGCCCAGAGAGCCCATGCACCTGGAGGGTGCTCTCGAGGACCCGCGTCTCGTGACCAACGACACTAAACAAGACCACACGGAGCAGTTGCTCATGTGGGCGCGGAAGCGGGTGGCTGAGCTCGAAAAAGAAGACCTTTGCGGCTTTGTCTTTAAGCGGAATTCTCCGAGCTGCGGAGTGCAACAAGTAGAGGTCTACAACGAAAAAGGGAT
>JAFDFO010000129.1 GCA_019309815.1 Deltaproteobacteria bacterium | reverse complement strand
GGCGGGGCTGGATACATTGGCTCGCAAACGGCCAAACTCCTTGCGAAAAGGGGTTACGTGCCGATTGTTCTTGATAACCTTGTTCGCGGACACCGTCGCACGGTAAACTTCGGTCCCTTTTTCGAAGGGTCTATGACTGATGCAGACTTACTGCACAAAGTATTTTCAGACTATGCCATCTCAGCCGTGATGCACTTTGCTGCCTTCTGCTATGTCGGGGAATCGACGGACAACCCGGCCATGTACTACCAGAACAACGTTGCAAACACCCTTGCACTTCTTGAGGTGATGGTCGAAAGGGGCATCGGTAACTTCATATTCTCCTCGTCTTGCTCAATCTACGGGGAGCCCGACGAAACGCCAATCACTGAGGATCAGCCCAAGAGACCCATGAGTCCCTATGGGAGAACCAAACTCATGGTTGAACATATCCTGGACGACTTCAGGACGGCGTACGGGCTTGAATCAGTTTGCCTGCGGTATTTCAATGCGGCTGGTGCAGATTCCGACGGAGAAATGGGAGAGGAGCATAACCCGGAAACACACCTTATTCCGGTCGTCCTTAAGACAGCCTTGGGGCAACATCCCCACGTGAATATTTTCGGAGACGACTACCCGACTCCAGACGGCACCTGTATCCGGGATTACATCCACGTGGAAGATTTGACTGAGGCCCATCTGCTTGCCCTTGAGAAATTGCTGGCGGGCTCTCCAAGTACCAAATACAACCTCGGGAATGCGAAGGGATATTCAGTCAAACAAGTCATTGAGATTGCCGGGCATATCACTGGTAGGGACATTCCTGTAAAGATCGTAGAGAGGCGTGCCGGCGATCCTGCAGTCCTTATCGCCTCAAGTGCAAAGGCAAACGAGGAATTGGGCTGGAAGGCGCAAATGCCAGACCTTGAAACGATCATGGACACCGCCTGGAACTGGCACAAGAACCATCCAAATGGGTATTGATTTTGAGATAATGTTCTTGTATCAGATGGTGCTGTTTCATATAGATGGGTTTCCCGGAGTTAAACATCAGATACTGGATACTGGATGCTTGATAGACGATATCTTTGTATGCACGCATCATCCAATATCCAGCATCCAGTATCCAGTATCGGTCTTTACTTAGAAACTGTATCAAACACCCAACGGAGTTCTGAATGACGGATAAGATATCAAACAACAACAATGTCACCTGGTTCAATGGTTACGTCGGTCGTGAGGATCGAGAAAAGCTTCACGGCCACAATGGAGCAGTCATCTGGTTCACCGGTCTTTCGGCTTCGGGAAAATCAACCATTGCCCACCTGGCTGAAAAAGAGCTTCACCAGAGAGGTGTTTCTACCTACGTGTTCGACGGGGACAACGTCCGGCATGGACTTTGTTCAGATCTCACGTTCAGCCGGGAAGACAGGATAGAGAATATCCGCCGCATCGGCGAGATGATCAGACTCTTTGTAGATGGCGGCATGATTGTCCTTACAGCCTTTATCTCTCCCTTTCGCGAGGATCGCAGGAAAGTGCGTTCCCTGCTGCAGGAAGGGCAGTTTCTCGAGGTCTATGTGGAGTGCCCCCCGGAGGTTTGTGCTGCACGTGACCATAAGGGGATCTACGCCAAGGCAAAGGCTGGAGAAATCAAGGAATTTACCGGAATTTCTGCCCCCTATGAGGCCCCGGAAAACCCCGACCTGGTTATCCGATCTTTCGAAGAGGACGCACCCAAAGCCGCAAAACGCGTCATAGAACTGATAGAACAGCGCGAGCTCATTTAAAGTCCAAGGGAAGCTTTTCTGGCCCCTCATCTCTCATGCGCCATGTTTTTACTGTGGTGAACAAATAAGGAGATCGCTATGAAAGTCCTGATCACTGGCGGTCTTGGGTTTGTGGGCACTCAGCTTTCCATCCGTCTCCTGGAAAGAAGGCACCGCGTCACTGTTGTAGACCACAGCCCAGAGCCCCGCGAATACACGCCCCCGGAAGTTCATTACGTGTCCGCAGATACCACCGTCCAAGGTCCGTGGCAGAAGAAAGTGGCAACCCAGGATGTAGTAATTAATCTGGCGGGGGCATCGATCTTTAACCGATGGAGTGATGAGACCAAGAAGCTTATCTACGATAGCAGGATTCTTACGACCCGCAATGTCGTAGAAGCCATGCCCGCGAAAGAAGGAACGTTGCTTTGCAGCACATCGGCAGTCGGATACTACGGCTTCCGGGGCAACGAAGAAATCTCTGAGGGCGGTGCCCCAGGAGACGATTTTCTGTCCAGCCTTTGCGTTGACTGGGAAAACGAAGCTAACAAAGCAGTTGACAAGGGAGTTCGGGTGGCAGTCACCCGATTCGGCATTGTCCTGGGCAAGACCGGCGGGGCTTTGGGGCAGATGATCCCGGCGTTCAAGAGATTTGTCGGTGGGCCATTGGGCAGCGGCAACCAGTGGTTCTCATGGATCCATATGGACGACTTGTTGAACGCTTTCCTGTTTGTCTTTGAGAATCAGGACGTCAGCGGGCCGGTCAATTTCTGCTCACCAAATCCGGTCCAAAACAGGGATTTGGGCAAAGCATTGGGAAAGGTCCTCTCCAGACCATCCTTTTTGACGACGCCTGCCTTTATGCTGAAACTTGTGCTGGGAGAGTTTGGGTCGGTTCTCCTTGAAGGCCAAAGAGTCATTCCGGCCAAACTTCTCAAGCATGGCTTTAGTTTTCGCTATCCTGAAGTCATGAAAGCGCTGGAAGAAGCTGTAGGGAAAACGAGTTAGAGGTTGGATGCGTCTCGCTCTGCGAATGCGGAGAACACATCTCTTATTTGACTAGTGCCTTTATCCTTTCGCCGCACTGGCCATAGACATAGCCTGCCAAGTCATTCAACCGTTTTTGAATTAACTTGGGTTCGGGCAGGTTCGGTGGAGGGTCGAGTTTGAATTGCTCCATGCGAATGGGCTTGAAAGAGAGGCTTGCTTCTATGGAGGCCATTTCTGCCGGGGCAAAATTATCACTTAGATAGTGTTTCTTCTCTATAAACTCAACATCCATGTCCTTCAGGAAGTTCAGCATCGTGAGCAGGTCGTAGT
Organism: Deltaproteobacteria bacterium; assembly: GCA_019309815.1. GTDB lineage: Bacteria > Desulfobacterota > Desulfobacteria > Desulfobacterales. The sequence continues at coordinate 3,101 of JAFDFO010000129.1, read as the reverse complement.
TGTTTTCGAATTTCTTCAGGTTGTGGTTCACCCCCTTGCATTCCTCTTCAAGATCCTCGTAGGCCTCTTTGTATTGGGTGTTCCACGTATAAAGCCCGCTATACGACTCTAGAACAAATCTTTTGAATCTTGCTCGACGGGTAAGGCCGCGCACCTTGACGCATGCAAGACCATCGCGATCACTGCGGTCTTTGTCAATCCGGGCCTTAAGAGAAACATCTTGCAGCCCGACTGCCTTTGTGAATTCATTGATGAACCTGGGTTCAGCAAGTGTGTCACAGATTTGGGCGAAGTGTTTAGGTCCCTTGTCTTCCAACTCGGCCGTGTGTTCAGCTAATTCGTTCACATAGTTAATCTGCTCTTCGATCAGCTTTCGATCATAAAGGTATCTCCAAATGACTTCTTCTTTGACCTCTTGCGTCAGTGCCCCGATGATGTCATCTTGCATGGCTTATTCTCGACTTCTTCTATAACCTATCTCAAAAACAATCTAAGTGCCCATTGGTCCCGCCTGTGGCGGGATTGCGAAACGGTTCAAAATCTTTTAGCTCATCCCGCTTATAGCGGGACTCCGCGTTTTCACCGTTCCGCGCCTTGCCCTGAACCCTAACCTTATTCTTGAGATAGGTTCTACTTGCCAGCTACGCTATCACTGTGTAGGAAATGAATCAAGGGGTTCAAAGAGAACCGCATGAGTCAAGCTCTGAAGGGAGAACATGCCTCACTAAGAATTCTGAATCTGCTTTTTCGGAAGGCTGAAACTGAACTTGGCCTATTTGGACAGTGGAATGGTTTCCCTTTCAAGACGACGCAGGGCGAGGAAGGAGATGAAACCGTCGTTTCAACTACATCATACCACCAAGGAGAATGCCAAAACGCTATTTTGCTACCATGGCCCGCATGCGGTCGGCAGCATTCTCCGCATGATCCGTGATGTTGCCCACATGCTCCACCAGAATGATCAGGTGAAATACAAGAAGAGGGTCCTTAATGTGACTAAAGATCTTGAACTTCAGCTCTCGTTCCAGAAGGTCAGCATCGTGTTCATACTTGCGAATTGTCTGGACGAGGTTCTTGATCTCTTTCCTTTTCGACTCAGATCTGCTCCTGAAGTATTCTCTCGCAAGGGCGACCAGGTCAGACAGCCTTTCAATGGGGGGTAACACAGCCTCGATCAGATTGTGAAAATCAGCGGCCACCTCATCCGGGATGCCCCTGGGCCGAAAGGAAAGCCAGAACAGGGCCTCTTCCACCTCATCCAGCACCTTGTCCTGCTGTCGGAGATAGTCAAAGAACTGGAACTTGTCCACCGGCATGAGAATCCCCCTGGGCATATGGCTGCGAATATTGCGCTTTATCAAATCCGCTTCACTTTCCAGTTTGGATACCTGTTCAGTTAAGATGTCAAACTGCTTGCAGTCATCACCCATGTGACAAACAGCCGCCTTCCTGAACATATGCGCACATTCTCTGACTTTGTCGGCGTGGCTCTGCAGACGTTCAAAAGGAGACTTCATGAATAGTGAGCTTAGTAACAAACGCATGGCAGGTTCCTCCTTTGCATCCTTCTTTATAATAGAACCATGGTGAGGAGTTTGTACAACACCATGGATAGGACGATCGTGAACGGGAGAGTCACGATCCATGAAACGCCGATGTTCTTGAGGATACGCAGATCAAGCGTACCCATGCCCCGCATGATCCCTATGCCGACCACAGAGCCTACCAATACATGGGTAGTCGATACGGGCATGCCGAGACGGGAGCAAATCAGAATTGTTGTGGCTGCCCCGAATTGGGCGCAAAATCCCCGGAGCGGTGTAATCTCAGTTATGTCTCTTCCAATAGTCTCCATGACCCGGGTGCCAAAGGCATAAAGCCCGCCTCCCACGGCAAGGCCACCTATGAACAGCATCCAGAAGGGCACCTCTACCTGTAATGCCACAGATTTGGTTTTGACTACGGAAAAAATGGCTGCAAGAGGGCCGATGGCATTAGCCACGTCATTGGCGCCATGGGCAAAGGCTATGTAGCACGCTGTAAGGACTTGAAGCTGGGCAAAGAGACAGTCCACCGGAGAAAATCCGTGAGGATTGGGTTGCAGTTCACATTTGAGATGCACCCGCCACCGCACCCATTTCCGACCAAGCAGGCCCGCCAGAGCCGCACACGGAGCAGCTAACAGCAGAGTTTGAAAAAAGCCAAACTCCAGGTGGAGGTTTTTGAGCCCCTTAAATACAAAGGAGAGGATGAGTATCAGGACAACAACAAAGATCAGCGCAGGGGTGTAATGAACTGCGGCGGTGTGAGGGTCTCTGGCCGCCATGACCTTTTTTTCAATCAAATAGAAAATACTTCCCGCGATTATGGCTCCTGCGGCAGGTGACAAAATCCAACTGACAGCGATCGTGATGATTTTCCCCCAGTTTACAGCCCCTGCACCAACGCTGAGAATGCCAAAGCCTACCACAGCCCCTACAATGGCGTGAGTGGTGGAGACAGGTAGACCAAGGTATGTGGCTAGGTGCACCCAGAGACTGGCCGCGATGAGGGCGGCAAACATTCCAAGCATCAACGTACTCGGCTCGTGTGCGAGGAGTGCCGGATCGATAATCCCCTTGCTGATCGTGCCGGTCACGTGCCCGCCTGCAAGACAAGCCCCGAGCACATTGGCAATAATCGACACCAGGACCGCTTGATTCAGGGTCAACGACTTAGAGCCTACCGAGGTCCCCATGGCGTTTGCCAGGTCATTAGCGCCAATGTTGGCTGCCATGTACAGACCAATCAGGCTGGCAACAGACAGGATAAGGATATCGATGTTCATGGGATAGCTATGAGCTGGATATCTCAACTGTTTGAAGTGAAGTGGACAGGGCTGACATCCTCATGGTATGTGGCTTATTATTATCTTTAGTAAGCATCGTCAATTGATTTCTTGCGCTGCACTCGGACCGAAAAGGGAGACCTCGCATGCCTGCCGAAGTACACAAAATCACCGATCTATATAATGGCAAGATATTTAATGTTGTCCTCGAAGAAGTGACCTTGCCAAATGGCGTAGTAAAGAACAGGGAGATCGTTCGCCATCCGGGTGCTGC
>JAFDFO010000378.1 GCA_019309815.1 Deltaproteobacteria bacterium | reverse complement strand
CTTGACAATGCTACTGTAAATGAGCTAAACTACTAAACAATGTAAGGGTGGCCCATTCGGTTTCAGTCCAGTTCGTGAGGGAAGAGTGGAAGGAGACAGACAAAACAGCTGAATACCCTGCCGCTCTCACTTTCTTGGAAAAAAAAGCCGTTTTTGGGGCTGTGTGGCACAAAACTTGCTAGTTTTTCGTTAGTCACCACCAGATTCTTGCATGAGACTGCTGGGTTGGTGGCTGGTTACGGTACGAGGTCCTTATGAAAAAACAGCACATCATCTTCGTGGCGGTTGTGATTGCCCTCTGGGGCGGCTTTATGGTGTATCGACACCTTAAGCACAAAGGGGATGCCGAGGAGCACGCGACGGTGGAGAGCACCCGAATCACCAAAGCGGCAAGGAAAAGTCCCAGGGCAGGGTTGGCTCAGATGGGAAGTGCGTTGAAGAAGTACTACGACGACAACAACAATACGTACCCCCCCACCCTGAACGAACTTCACCCAAAATACATTGGCAACAAATCGTTTATTGACGATCTTGATTGGTACTATACGCGGCAAGGGGATAATTTTTTTCTGAGCAAGACTGTGGTCCGAGACAATAAAAGGATGGTCGCCTCAGTGGATAAATCGTTAATGCCTCGCGTAGAGACGGGTGTCATGGTTGCAACCCCAGGTCCGATTCCGGAAGCTGTGGAGGTGGAAAGGCCTGAAGCGCCCATTACAGGGGTACCTAAAGTATCCATTCAATCAAGAGAGGAGTTTTGGGAAGCTCTGCGTCAAAGGGAGTTAGACGGAGCCGCCCAACCTTTACCCAAGAAACGTACATCTGCCATCCTTTTGGCTCGTCGGCCCAAAATCATTTCGGTTGTTGAGTCTGAAGTCGTTTCAGAGGCGGAATCTGAAGTCAGCCAGAGATATCTGGTATGGAAGGACAACAAGGGCACTTTGGGATTTGGCGATGCCCAGTTCCCTGCTACGAAGAGCCGAACAATATATGACGAAGGCAACTGGTATGACATGGCGATCCCTATGCCAAAGGAGATGGGGTCTGTCAGTTCCGATATAGAACCTGTAAGCACCGAAGTGGACCCTGGGGTGATTGTTTCGAACATCGGAAAGCGCTACCTCGTTTGGAAGGGTGAACAGGGCACGCTGGGTTTTGGTAACGTCGAATATCCGGAGAAAGACCGTATCTCTGTCTTCACAGAGGAAGACTGGGTCAGTGTAGAACGGCCAACGTCTGTGGTAAGCACCGTTGGAGAGAAGGAGTATGCCGCTTCAGAGGAAGAAATGTCCGAATCGGTTGCGTCAAAACTCAGCACCGAGTATTTGGTTTGGAAAGATCAGGAGACCCTGGGCTTCGGAAATGTTGTGTACCCTCAGGCAGGTCAGGTATCTGCCTATCAAGAAGGCGAGTGGATTGGAGTGGAAAGGCCGGCGCTTCCCCCAGGAACCGCTTCAGAAAAGGAATATGCGCCTCCGGAAGAGCCATCGCCTGAGACGGTTACCTCGAAGTTTAGCACCCGCTATTTGGTTTGGAAAGACGAACAGGGGAACTTGGGTTTCGGAAATGTTGTGTACCCTCAGGCGGGTCAGGTATCTGCCTATCAAGAAGACGAGTGGATTGGGGTGGAAAGGCCGGCGCTTCCCCCAAGAACCGCTTCAGGAAAGGAATATGCGCCTCTGGAAGAGCCATCGCCTGAGACGGTTACCTCGGAGCTTAGCACCCGCTATTTGGTCTGGAAAGACGAACACGGGAACTTGGGTTTCGGGAATGTTGTGTATCCTGGAACAGAAAACGTCTCCTATGTTCACGAGGACGGAAACTGGAAAGAGATCATGAACTGACCCCTTCAAGAGGGAGCATCATATAGGAAAAGGGGGGAGGAACATGTTTGGGAAACTGAGAGACAACAAAGGGTTTACGATGGTGGAACTCATGATGGTCATGATTTGCCTCGGCATTTTAATACAAATGGCCTGGAATTTTTTGGGAGATATGAGGACGCGATCTTCTGACATAGCGGCTGTAGCCGATGGTAGAAACTTAATTACAGTGGTAAGA
>JAFDFO010000128.1 GCA_019309815.1 Deltaproteobacteria bacterium | reverse complement strand
GGAAACCACTTCAAAGTCTTCTCTTTGAGTTTCAGACAGTTCCAATGAGCGTCCCAAAGAGAACAACCGCATCTTCACCGATGTCAAGGGGTTCCGGATGCTGTGGGCCATCCCGGCAGCCAGCTTGCCGACGGCAGCCAGCTTTTCAGCCTTCAAAAGAGTGTCTTGGCTGCGCTCCAGCTCCGTCTTGGTTTGATCCATGTCTTCGATCAAGCTGTGAACCCGGTCACTTACTGCTTTGACCTCATCCCCGGATTCTACAGCTTTGTTCGCATCTTCATCCAGCGCCAGCCTGCGAAGCGGATTGAATATCTGAGTCACCAGGACAAATACCAACAAAGCGCCAAGCAAGACAGCGGTCGATATGCCTGTTGCAGCAATCAAGCGAAGCCGCTTTGCCTGTGTATGGGTCTTGACGCGGGCAACATGAATTCTTCTGCTGCGAACATCCTTGTAGTTCTGGCAAAGCTCAAGGATTCCGAAAAAATGGACTCGGACGTTCTTGTGAAGATCAGCGCCGGCTTCTCGCTCTCCGGCTTTGTATAGGGCAATGACTTTGTCTTTTTTTTGTATATATTCACCGTATTGGAACTCGATTTTGTCAACAGTCTCCATGTCGGTTTCAGTTGGGGCGAGCTGTCGGACCTCCTCCAGGCCTGCCTTAAATGCCTGCCGGTACTCTCCCAGCCTCTCGAGCCACTCCGGGTTGCCGTCTATGAAATAGTAGGACACGAACCCCTTATGGTTCATGAGGGCATTCTCCAGGGCTTCCGCTGCCTGCAGTGCGGCGATGTCCTTATCGATAATTCCCGTGAACAGGGTGTCCATTTGATAGGTGTACCACATCATTACGCCGCCACCTGCCAGGGTTATGATTATCAGGCCTGTCAGGATCATGAACGAACGCCCGCGCAGGCTTATGCGATACCACATGAGTCGATCCGCATCCTCTCAAGTAGGAGCATTTTGACCAACAATCAGCTGAAACTTAGTCTATGTGAAACAGCGCTGTCAAGGAATGTGAAGGTTGACCGGATGACGCTCCCTTTTCCTGTTTGGGAGCGTCTGACTGAGGAACCTGGAGGTGAATTGGACTTTTGTGGAAGTGAAAAACCAACGCGGTGTGTTGACTCTTTTCAATGTCTTTGAGAGCCTTCTGGAATCTCTCATCAACAATCAGGCGACCTTTGACATCCGAGAGAGTCCAATGACGAGGAAGGTGTATGGCATCGGTACGGACGAAACCGATGGGCTGCATCTCAATATTAGTTTCTGCCCCCCGGCTCCGCATTGGTTAATGCAATCAGGCTGGTGTGAAATCCAACTTCTTAGGCTTGGGCAAAACCACACTGAAAGCCGATCCTTTTCCCGGCTCACTCTCGACAAGGATGCGTCCACCGTGACCTTTCACTATAGCTTTAACTATAGCCAAGCCCAGACCGAAGCCTTGTTTCTCTCCTCTGTCCTGTATTTGATGAAAGGGCTCAAAGATGTATCGTATATCCTTGGCTTTTATACCAACCCCCTGGTCTGTCACCTTGACCGTAATATCGTTCTCTCTCTCTTGAATGGCAATGGTAACTGTGCCTTTATCCTGTGAGAATTTTAGGGCATTGTCCAACAGATTGGTAAAGACTCTGCGGAGGCGCTTTGCATCAGCATCAATAATGGACAATGATTTTGGACTTGCGATTTCTATCCTGATCCCACGCTTTAGAGCCTTAGGTTCATAGGTCTTGAGAAGCTCGATTAATTCCTTGTCCAGGGATGTAGGGCCAAAGTCTAGGTTTAAGGCGCCGACTTCCAACCGAGAAAATTCAAGAAAGTCATTGACCAACAATTCAGCTCTAGTGGCTTCCCCTGAGATAATTTCGACATATTGTTTTTGCTTCTCTTTGTCAGTGTCCAGATCTTTCTTTAAAAGACGACGGGCAAATCCCCCAATGGTGACGACAGGTGTCTTTATGTCATGAGCAATCATCGAGATGAGGTTGGCTTTTTCGCGCTCCAAGGCTTTTAGATGAGAAATGTCTTGAAAGGCCTCCACTCCACCGACCAGGTCGCGTTTCTCGTTCAACAAGGCGGCAGTATTCATACTCACTGGGATGGTCTCCCCGTGCTTGTTTTGGATAGTAGTGTCGATGCGTACAGCTGCCTGAACACCTTGCATAGCTTCTTTGAGCGGGCAATGCACGTTGCACATTCCCCCTCTCAGGATATCGCCACAATAGCGTCCAATCGCCTCTTTCGAGGAATAGCCCGTTAGTTTCTCAGCCCACGGGTTCATGCTAGAAATCTTGAATTCAGAGTCGACAGTGACAACAGCACACGGAACATTATCGATGACAAATCTGTAAAAAATAAGCTCATCAACATCTTTGCTATTCCGTGTAGCCGTATCTGAGTTTTTGACAACATCGTCCATACATATCACCCGCCTACATGTGCTTTAATTTGAACAGTGAGGGCTTCCCTACAAACTGTGCCCGCATCTCTGTCCTCAACCGTACCTTCCAAGTTCTCAAGCGGAATCACTGCCCAACCATGGCCCTGTGTCCCTCCGCGAGCTAATCAATAAGGTTATAGAAGAGCAGTGGCCAGTGCCCCTCAGCACGAACGTAACACGCTCAACAGGCTCAGTTACCCAAGATAGGATTGTCCTTGCTTAGTCCACAACAATGACAGAGACGTTTCTTGCAAGATGAACAACCTTGTTGGAAACACTGCCGAACAGAAACTGCTTGATACCTGACAGACCCCTTCTTCCTATAACCAGTGTATCGTATTTTCCATGCTGGGCCTCTTTCAGGATGTCCCTTGCTATCCCTGTCTTCTTCTTCCGTATCTTAACTGTCACGTTCTTAGAAGGAAAACCGCCTTCGACCAAGGCCGTCTTCGCCTTGTCCATAAAATCCTTCACGTGATCTTTCTTGGCGTCTTCTATGGCACAAAATGCCGTTCTGTTGCGGTTGAACAGGGGTGTGAGTGTGGGGCTGTCCAGGCCACATGCCGCAGTAAGATCGGGCAAGACACCAAACAGTGTGACCTTTCCGGTTGGCTGAATACCATTTGCCACATACTTGACTGCCTTCATGGAGTTCTTTGATTCATCAACAGCTACCAGAATTTTCTTTGTCATTTGTCTTCTCCTTTCACAACGGTCTCAAGGCCACCCCGCTGTTGTTCAAGTTTGTGACAACCAGTTATCATCCATTGGTTCGGATGGAGAAGATTTGTCCGAAACTTTTCATCCCCTTGCCAACACCCCCTTTTTCGCTATCAATGCAAATCACTGTGAAGGATATTCCCGCGTCATAGCGGCACCGCACTTGGAGCACTTTTGCTCAAAGCAAGGACTTCCGAGTTGGTGAGAGACTTTCTCACCACAACTTGGGCAAACGCAAGATCCGCCGGGACCTACCGCAAAGCCACCACTTAGACCAAGTCCGCCCTTGGCTTGCCGCATGCCTCTACCTGTTCCGGGGCCTTGACCTCTTGGGCCAGTTCCATCTCCTCTTGGCATTTTACTCTCCTCTATGTCTTAAGTTGAAGTTCTCCCCACTGTTGTTCGTTTCCTACTTGATTGGCTTTTTGGCCAACGATGATTGTCGCCGCGACCAGCAAGTCCCGTTATTCGCTCGATACATCCCGCTGCGTAGCCACTGCGTGACGTAGCTCATCATCTGAGAGGAGCTCCTGCTCCTTCAGGATTTCTCCCAGCTTTCTTGCCATTCTGTTCAAACCCCAGTCAATATCTTCGGGGGTTGAATGACCTAGCTCCTTGAGTATCTCGCCCAACTGCTTGGAGACCTTCTGCTGATAATCCAGCGCTTCCTGCAACTCTCGAACCGTTATACGGCCTGCTTGGATTAAGACTTGACCAATCGTAAGCATCTGTTCTGATAACGCTGCTTCGAGTTGCTCTTGTTTTATATATTCTTCGGAAACCAAAATCTGGCCAAGTTTGGGTCTACGGCGCTTTGCCAACTGGCGTCTTTTTTCCTCTCTACCCTCGCGATGCCACGCGAGCCTCAAATCATTTTCCTTTTCCCATGCTTCATTCTGTACACTTATCATCTGGTCTCTATGTTTCTTGCCAATCACCCAGCACCCTAAACAATACATGCCCTTGTGAGAATCAACCCAGGTTTCCATATAGAACTTCCTATGCCCACTGCATACGTGCCTGCCACAAGCATGACATTCCATAACGGGTTTCATCCCCAGAGACTCCTTGTTGTCCATAGTGCTGTAATCACAGAAATCACAACAATATTCTAAGGTTACAGCTGAATCGGCATTGTGGTGTTCCTTAATCATATTTGTCTCCCCTTCTTCCCTGGAAGAACTTTCGGGAATTCACCCGGTTGACAGCTCTTTGATGACAAATGGCCATGATGCACATCCTTAATAAAAGTATCCGCAAAACCGATGCCAAGAGGTGATAGAGGTGCGCATGTGCGTAATATGCTGAAAACATAAGCGTGTTTCCGCAAGAAGACGGCCGGGCCCTGTAACTTCTGACATGAGACTGTCAATGTCTTTTACAGATTGTAAAAGATCAGGTGCCCGGACCGGTTATCGGGTAAATCGATAGAGAATTAATGCCTCACGGAGAGATGGAATAGCTCTCTGAGAAACGGGGGTATGGCTTCAATGGGAAAGAGGATACCTTAGGTGCAGTTCAGATTAAACATTTTATGGCACTGCCTTGAATCTTCCCTCGCTCTTGATAAATCCGGTTATCTGGAATTCATTCGTTTTTAAGGACATGTAAAGGAATGTTGAGTTGGCGTGTTTAAAAGACCCTTGTACCTGCCTCGCGTGGCAAGTTCCGATATGATGCAAGTATGTTAAACTCTCATGCCTTCCCCAATAGTGAAGAATAGTTATAAAATAATCCAATCTTGTCAAAATCGATATGAATTCTTATAGTAATAAACTATACAGAATAACTGCCGGCCTTTTTGATGCTTTCTATGCGGCCTTCATGAAGAAAATTGGACGGGTGATTTTGGAAAATCATTCTCACAAAGGGAAAAGCCATGTCCTTAGTAACTGCAGATAACCTAGAAAAAACTTACCAAATCGGTGAAATATCGGTGAAGGCTATTCGGGGTGTGAATTTCACCATTGAACCGGCATCCTTTGTCTCATTTGTGGGGCCTTCCGGCAGCGGTAAAAGCACATTGCTCAACATGATTGGCTGCCTTGATCCACCGACCAATGGCTCTTTACAGGTTGTAGGCCAGGACATTGCCCGTATGGATCGTAAGCAGGCCGCGCATTTCAGAGGCGAACATATCGGTTTCGTGTTCCAGGACTTTAACCTGATTCCGGTGTTGACGGTCTTTGAAAACGTGGAATATCCGTTGATCATGGTGCAAAACTGGCCTGCCCAGGAGCGTAGAAAACGGGTGAGCGATCTGCTCGACGCAGTCGGCATGGGGGATCAGGGTGACAAATATCCAAGCCAGATTTCGGGCGGTCAGAAGCAGAGGGTAGCCGTTGCGCGAGCCTTGGTAACCAATGCTAAACTGGTGCTGGCCGACGAACCCACCGCGAACCTTGACGGAGAAACGGCAAATCGAATCATCAATCTCATGAAAAAGATGCGTGATGAATTCGACACAACCTTTATTTTCTCCACCCATGACCCAAAGGTCATGCGGAACGCGGAAATAGTTCTTACCCTGGAAGACGGGAAACTTTTACAAGGGCAAATCCATAACGGAGGGGCTCATGCTTAATATTATAAAAATTGCCGCCCGCAATCTTCTTCGGTATCAGCGGCGTACAATGCTGACATCGGCGCTGATCACTCTGGGTGTGGTAGCAGTATTGCTCTTTATTTCCATAACAGGATCTTTTAAGGATATGATGGTTGGCCAGATTACGGACTCCATGCTTGGCCATATACAGGTCCACCGCAAAAGCTATCTGGCCTCTATTGACAACCTGCCGCTCGATCTCAACCTGAACCAGCGCCAGGTGGCGAAGGTAAAGGAGATTTTAGGCGGTGTGGATGCGGTTGAATCCTTTTCGATGCGTATCAAGCTTGGGGCCATGTTCAGCAACTTTACCCAAACCACCAACATCCGGCTCAATACAGTCATCCCCGAACAGGAGGTCAAGACCGTCCCCCTACTTTCTGACCGTATTATTAAAGGGCAGAAAAAAGATGTTTTGCTGAAAAAAGGCGAAATCCTCATTCCCGAGCTGATTGCCAAGGGCATGAAAGTTAAGGTGGGTGACACTGTTGTGCTGGTGGCCAATAATAAAGACGGCTCGGTCAATGGAAAAACCTTCACGGTCAGTGGTGTTCTTGAAGGCATTTCTGGCCCCGGGGGTCGGGATGGGATGATTCACTTGGATGATGCCAAAGAGCTGCTGCGCATCAATGCCGTTGAAGTTAGTGAAATAGCGATTCGCCTTAAAAACATGGATGACCTCCCCAAGGTTTTTTCCAGTCTTAAGGCTGAGTTTGAATCCATGAGGGATGAAAAAGATAAGCCAATATTTGAAGTGCACACTTGGGAAGACCTGACGCCATTCTACAATATTGCCAATATGATCGAGCTGATGACATTTTTCATAAAGGTCATGCTGGTGGCCATTGTTCTGGTAAGCATCATGAATGTGATGATCATGGCTGTGTACGAGCGGATCAATGAAATCGGCACCATTGCCGCCATTGGTACACTGCCGGGTAAAATTATGGCCCTGTTCGTGACCGAAGGCTTTCTGCTTGGCGTATTTGGAACCTTTGTCGGAACGGTGATCAGCCTGATAAGTATTGCCGCCATCAATGCCGCTGAAATAACCTTTAACTTCGGACGACAATCCAACCTGGTGCTGGCCCCGACCATCGGACCGGGGGACGTCATTTCCATTGTGTTGATTGTTATAGGCATCGCCGTAGCAGCGAGCCTGCAGCCAGCTTTTAAGGCTGCAAGAATGGACCCGATAACCGCCCTGCGACATGTATAAAATTACATGGAGGAACGCATGACAATCAGAAGGATACAATCCATTGTTGTCAGTTTAGTTTTGTCTCTTCTCTTTGGTCTTGCCATAAGCGCTTCTGCCGATTCAATGAAAATTGCCGTGGCCACTACTGGCCCAGAAAAAACTGCAGCCATAAGCCAACAGGCCGGACGGTCCCCTTTTTTTCTTTTTTTCGATGGCAAGGGTAATTTTCTTGAGGCCGTAGAAAACCCATCAAAGGATCTACCTGGTGGTGCTGGCCAAATCGCCGCTTCACTTATTGCAAAGAAAGGAGCAACGCTCATTATTGCTGGTAATATCGGACATAAAATGCAACAGGCTCTGAGGGGTTATCAGATTGAATACACAGAAAAAACTGGAGTTGCTTATGATGTGGTTCAAACAATTATTCAAAATCGTTAGCAATGCCATCTTCCTGGCGGTTGTTTTTTTATGCCTA
>JAFDFO010000377.1 GCA_019309815.1 Deltaproteobacteria bacterium | reverse complement strand
TACCTTCTTGACCAGTTCGTCCATCAGATTCTCCTCCTGTCATTCTCAGTTGCCGCCTATCATACCACACAAGAGGTGTACGGCCAATTCTATTCTGCCGGCAGCAAGCAAAGACAAACCAGCAGTTCTCAATATGGCCCAAAACCATCCCTCAATGCTCCCGCTGGATTGCCAAATTGGGACAAATGACCCCCAAATGATAGAATGCACTGAAGAACACCTTTGGGAGGTCAGACATGAAAACCGAGCCTTCATTGAGCCGACTCCAAGAAAAGGATGTGCTGCACACAATTCAAGTGGAGCTGCAGCAAGGATATGATCTGTCGCCCGTAGAGGCCCAGGTATTGGCGCAACGGGTTCAGCAGTTGGTGGATGAACAGGCGGGCTCTTCCCGGAGACTGGGACAGATCAGCTATCAGGCCATCGATGCGGCAGAGCGTGCCGGGCGGCCGCTGCGCCTGTGCCGGAAGGTACCGATACATCTGACACTTGCGGATGAGGGAGATGCAGAGGTCTGGGCTCTCGAGGGGCCGGAGGCCCTTCGACGGCTGCGAGTGCACCGGATGGTGTACGAGGCACATCTGCAAGGTGGGGCTCTGAGCCAGGAGGACCTGGCCAGCCTGATGGGAATCTCTACGAAGACGGTGAAGCGCATATTCGCCCACTTTCGGGAGCAAGGAGAACGGCTGCCCTCGCGTGGGGAATTGCAGGACATAGGCCGTGGAGTGTCTCACAAGGTGCCAGTGATTCGCAAGTACATTCAAGACCTGAGTTTTTCCCATATCTCGCGTCACTTGGGTCAGCACGGTATTCACAGCATGGCTCGCTATCTTAACCACTTTTCGATGGTGATGGTATTGGAAGATCGAGAACTCACGCCCGGGCAGATGCAAAGCGTCATAGGCATTTCAGAAAACTTGATCGAAGAATACCGTGTTCTGTATGCCGAGTTGAATGTGGCTGAACACCAGCGAGCACTGGAACGGTTGAAAAGAACGATCACAGAGCCACACTCTGGGCAGGAGAAGACGGGAGCGGACAGTGAAGCCGATGCCGTGCCCAGCGGCCAAAAAGGGGGGGCGGCATGAAGAGACGAACCCACCGTCAGAGAACCCTTGGGCCGCTGCAAGACAAAACTTTGTTCAACATGCTGCGACAATTGTTCATTAGCGAGTTTGGCTACGAGAAGAAGGCCATCTTTGCCGAAGCGATGATCGACCGGATTCTGGATACAATCGCGGCATTTACGGTCCCATCATCTCGACTCAAGCCGGGGCAGGTACTGTGGCTGGCCGTCGCCAACGATGGTCGCAAGCACACTCGCCAAAGAATGAATGCGATACCTCAAGTTCCGGTTGTCCTGGATTTGGTCCACGACGATGATTTGCGCGAGCTGGCAGCAGGTACCACATACCCTGAACTGCGTCGTCGCCGCATGGCGCGTCTGCTGGAGCAAGCATTTGTACAAGGAGGAGTCTTGGCCCAGAGTGACGTCGCAGCCCTGACCCTGGTACCACCATCTAGGGTAGGGAGAGCGATCGCCAGATACCAGAAAGAGGAGCAGTGCTCCTTGCCAACTCGAGGTTCAGTGCAAGACTTGGGACCGACGTTGAGCCACAAGGTCGAAGTTATCGGCTTGCTGGAAGCAGGATACCTGGAACCGGAGATCTGTCGCCGATTATCGATGGTACACAGCTTGGAATCGGTCGAGCGCTATGTTCAGACCTACAAGAACGTAATCAAACTCGTGGAACGAGGTTTTGCACCGACGGAGATTTCGGGTATACTGTCACTCGGAGAGCGGCTCCTCGATACGTATATCGACATCATCGACGAGCATCACCCAGCACTCATCACGGGCAATCCACACTTCACCCGCCAGCCTGCAGGTCGGTGTCTGCCGCAACCTACGGGTCACAAGTCCTAAAGGTAAATCCGCCAGTTTCCGCTGGATTTGGCAATCCAGCGGGAGCAGACTGCGGTCTACTGATAATGGAACCAGGCTGTCTGCTACTGAGGAGGATTGGCATGACCCTTTTTACACCAACATCCAGTCTGCACCGGCGG
>JAFDFO010000376.1 GCA_019309815.1 Deltaproteobacteria bacterium | reverse complement strand
CGGGGGAGATCAACTCAAGAAGCTGCTTGAAGCCGACCAGAAAGCCTGAGAGTGTTCCTGAGTAACCCTCCCAAGAACAACGTCCAGGTTTGCAGGCAACCCATTGGATAGAGCAGCTATCGCCACTTTTCCTGATGGGGCCCCTGCATACCGCATGGACACCCGGATAAAAAAGGCAGGGCCATTGCTGACCCTGCCTCTCTCATAGGTAATGTAGTGTGTTCGTCGTCTGTCTAATCCATGGAATGGCACAGGTCCCAACAACGCTCAGTTGATAAAGCACTGTGTGTATCATTCCATGGCCGGTAGTACTCTATATAGGTCTCCCACGAACTCCCGCTGGCATCATAACCGCTTCCTGCAGGTGGAACAGGATTGCCATGACAGTAAACGCCGCTGCACATGTTGTTAATCTCCGTATTGTACCTAAATATAGCACCCACGCTCGTTGACTGGGTGGCACCATCAGAGGTTACCCATGGGTATCCACCAGCCCCAGAATCCTCAATCACATAGCTGAATCCGTATCCGGGCGCCCTTCCGGCGAGACTTCCATCCCTGAGCATAGCCTCATTGGTTGAGCCTTCCACCCCGGTTGGACCGTGGACGTTGTGGCAGGAACTGCAGGCCGTCATGGAATCGGTTCCAGGCCCAGGCCCAGGTCCGTTCGTGTCGATATCCCAATCCGAATCCCAGGCTTCCATAGTATAGTTCATCATGTGGTTCACGTGTTCATTTGTATCAGCACCACTTCCCCATGCGTATGAGTAATCCCGCGGAGGATTGGGTAACGAGGCCTTGAAGTTGGAGTCAATCCCGTCCCCGGGTGTGTTGTCAAAGATCCTGGAGGTGTCATGACAGTATAAGCACAGCCTGAAGGCTGTATCTCTTATCAATAACCCATTGTAGCCAAAGGTAGTGCTATAGTTGGCCGGGATCCTAAGCGGCACCTCTCCGCCAACGTATCCAAGTCGATAGCCTGCGGCATAGTCCACCCCTGACTGAGTAGATCCGGCGGAAGCATTGTCAAAGGAATACGTTCTCGCCTCTCCGTCGATGTGCGCCACACCTGCATCATGACAGTCCAGGCACTCAATACGTTCGGTTGGCCATCCCGCGGTACCCCGTAAAGGGATCACGCTCTTCCCGTGACCGGTCGCATAAAACCCAAAGGTCGAGTCGTCCCCGGCAACCATAGGAGCATCTACACCGCTACCGTTGTACTCGCTGTTCGCAGGCTGGTCGTCGTGGCATCCAGCGCACCACCGTTCCTTTCCGGCCTGCAGCTTTCCATCTAATTCATAGACGCCAACAGCCCAGTTATCCTTGGCTCCAACTGAGCTTCCCGAACTGGTGACACCGTCGTAGGCGCCATTAGGGCTGTGGCAGAAATCGCATACATCAGTTTCGGCAAGGTTGAAGTTGCTGTCTCCATCCCCATCAGTTCCTGACCGAAAGAAAGGGGCTTCTTCTCCACACTGCAGAGTCCCGTCAGCATGACAGATGTAACATCCGTTTTCATCCTGCGCCAAGGCAGGTCCTTTTTCACTCACGAAGTGGGTGGCGTGGCTTGCCATCACAACAGAACCGCCTCCCACCAGGGCTATCAGGCCCATGGCTCCAAAGAAAACCCCAAGGATTTTTCGGTTGCGGGTCATTTCGTTTTCTACCTCCCAAGCACGGCTGCAAATCTGTCTTTCTCACCCAAACTTGACGTTTATGCCGGCTTACTTTCGGGCCCTTTACATCCAAAAACTCGCCCTTAATGGCCCCTCTTTCTAGGGCCCTCCACCGTTATGACACGTATCGCATACGCTTGTGTCGGCAAATAACTCGTGGTCTGCAAATACAGGGGCCTCCTGGCACTGCGCTTTTCCGTCGTCATGACAGTAGTAACACCCGCTCTCATTAGGAGGAAAGTCAGGACCTTGGGCAGGTTCGAAGTGTGCCGCGTGCAATGGACCCACCGGGTGGCAGCCGGCAGTAAGACATATGGGTCCCACATCCATGTTCTCATCATGGGGAACGTATTCGTAGGATCTCCTGTAAAACCCGTCCATTCCACTGCCGCCAGTA
>JAFDFO010000375.1 GCA_019309815.1 Deltaproteobacteria bacterium | reverse complement strand
GGCGACCGGCCTGGGACTCGGTATGGGACCGCCCCTTGAGACAGTCGCGAAGCCCATTGTTCGAAACAATGTTGTCTATGACAACCATGGCCCCGGAATAGCGAGTGGCCCGAACTGTGAGGCCTTGATTGCAGACAATGAGATTTTTGACAATCGGTTTCCTGATGCCACGGACGAAGATCCAGATGCCCCGGGTATTGGCGTCAGGGAATATGCCAGGCCGATCATAGAAGACAATGTGGTCTACCGGAATGGGGCCGGCGTCGGCGGTATCAATTTTGATTCCAACGAGAAGCCACTCATCATCAGAAACAATGTCTTGTATGGCAACAGAAGAGGAGGCATCGGAATAAGGGGGGTCGGCAGTCCCGAATCCGATATGCGAGTCGTTGTT
Organism: Deltaproteobacteria bacterium; assembly: GCA_019309815.1. Classification (GTDB taxonomy): domain Bacteria; phylum Desulfobacterota; class Desulfobacteria; order Desulfobacterales. Next base: position 1,689 of record JAFDFO010000375.1, on the reverse strand, counting down.
GAAAACAACAAGATCTACGGAAACCTGAAGGCAGGCATGCTTTTTTCGAAGATGGATGAAGTTACTGTTGTGTACAACACCGTGTTTGACAACACACAGGCCGGCATTGTCTTTCTTAATGTGGACCGCGCCCTCATCGAGGACAACGAAATCTTTGGCAATCTGAATGTGGGGATGAGGTTTTTGAATGTTCCCTTAGCGGCAGCCAGGCGCAACCATATCTACAACAACGTGACAGTGGGCATAGACTTCATTGGATGGGAAAAGCAGTAGTGGGGGTTGGAAAAACGCCTGCTTGAATAAAACGCTTTCTTGTCAAGTGAGCGGGGAGGGAGAGAGCTGAGATTGAATATTGACGATTGAAAATTGAAGATTGAGTCTTTCAATCATCGCAATGGCTCTGGACCCTTAGCTTTTTCTGTTATTTTAATGTTCTTCTCTGATTTCGATGTTTTTTGTCATTTCGACCGACTTGTCCGTCGAAGTCCCGCGGGCGGGACGAAGGCGGAAGGGAGAAATCCTACCCTTCTGACAGTTGGCACGAATAGGATTTCTCGCTTCCGCCTGTGCTGAAGCTCCGGCGGACAAGTCGCTCGAAATGACAATGTGTGGGTGGCTCGAAATGACGATGTAGGGGCGGGGTTTATCCGCCTCAGGAGGATTTACCCCCGCCCGCGGGAGGGCATAAAGCCCTCCCCTACACTCCTTTTCTGTTATTTTGAACCCTTCGGCCTCTCCTGCCTGTCCGATGAAGTCTTGACGCAGGAGGAAGCGAAGTCGAAGGGCTCGAAATGACAACATAGGGACGGGGTTTATCCGCCCCAGGAGGGTTTATCCCCGCCCGCCGACTTGTCGCGCCGGGGCGCGCGCTTCCGCCTTCGTCGAACCCGTAGCTACTTCGGCGGACAGGTCGCTCGAAATGACAGAGTCTTCACGGTATGAAAACAGTTATTCGACCTAAAAACACGCGGGATAAGGCACAACGCCATATGAGCACTTTTTGGAGAATCAGCAGGATTCCTCTCTGCGCCATCATGTTGGCCCTGGTGTTCGGAAACAGCGCCTTTGCCCGCACGCTTCGTGTTCCCAATCAATACTTGAGCATTCAAGATGCCGTGAATGCCTCTAACCCGGGCGACATGATCGTTGTAGCCTCCGGGCTGCACAAGCTGTTCACGAAAAATATCACGATAAAGAATATGTCTCTGACGTTGAAGAGTGACGCCGGACCCGAAAAGACGATTATTCAGGGGAGAGGAGATAGCCCCGTAATCACCCTGGTGCAATATTCTCAGGCTGTGATTGACGGGTTCACAATTACGAGCATCAAGGACGAAGACAGTGTCCCTCTTCAAGGGGGCGGCATCCACTGTGCACCCTCATCTGCTCCCACCATCGTCAACAACATCATTACGGGGAACAATGCAGTACTTGGTGGCGGCATCTATTGTGCACCGCGATCTTCTCCTACGATCGCCAATAACGTTATCTCTAAAAACACGGCTGTCAACTTCGGCGGAGGGGTCTTTTCTTTCAAATCATCACCCACCATCGCCAATAACACGATTGTCAAAAACGAAGCAGCTAGTTGAGGTGGCGGCATATTTTGCCAGAGAGACGTTCCTCGCATTACGAACAACGTTATCTGGAAAAACAAGTCAATGGTTGGTGGTGGATTTTCAAGTGACC
>JAFDFO010000374.1 GCA_019309815.1 Deltaproteobacteria bacterium | reverse complement strand
ATCATTGGCGTTGGTCTTGATTCGTCCGAAGTGGGCTACCCACCGGAAATATTCCAAGGCGTGTTTGAACGATCTCTGGAAGAAGGATTTCTAACAGTTGCCCATGCTGGTGAGGAAGGGCCGCCAGATTACATTTGGCAAGCTTTGAATCTGCTCAAAGTAAAGCGAATCGATCATGGTGTTCGCTGTATCGAAGACCCAAAACTGATGAACAAGCTAATCGATGAACAAATACCTCTAACGGTTTGCCCACTGTCAAACATAAAACTTAGGGTATTTGACCAAATGGTGCACCACAATATACTGACTTTGCTAGAACAGGGACTCAGGGTAACAGTCAATTCAGATGATCCAGCTTATTTTGGCGGTTATTTGAACGAGAACTTCTTTGCGCTATATAAGGACCTGGGCCTGGATCACCGGCAGGCTATTCAACTTGCCCGGAACAGCTTCGAAGCTAGTTTTCTCACAGATAAGGAAAAGCAGGTGCTCATTGACCATCTGGAGAAATATGTACGCGCGTCTTGAAATGGGTGAGTGCTGGAAACCTATTGACATTTGATCACACGAGAAATAGTGAGATGGTCTGGGAACGTTCTTCAGTTGTATAGCTTTATACTGGACTCGACTTTTGGGAACAATAACACTGAAAGGAGGATTATGATGAAAAAAATACTTGTGTTGCTTGTCTGTTTGCTGATTTTCCCAACTACGGCTTGTGCAAAGCAAAAGGTAAAAGGGTCAGCAGGAACCACCCCAAAGGCGTCCGTGGAAGCGCCAAAGAAGATAGGTGATGAATGGCTAAACATTCAAATAACCGGCCCAGAGCAGCAGGAAATAAACAGGTATTTTCGAGACATTCCACAGGCAGGTTCCGAGGGACACAAGGGCAAGAAACCTAAGGAATTGCCTCCGGGACTGCAAAAGAAAGTGGCCAGGGGTGGTGATCTTCCTCCAGGATGGCAGAAGAAGGTTGCCAGGGGCGAAGTCCTTGATCCTGACGTATACCGGCATGCCACGCGTCTTCCTTACGAACTCACCAGGAAACTTCCCCCGGCACCGGATGGCACGGTGCTCATAAAGGTTGAAGGGAAAGTAATTCGCCTCTACGAAGCCACACGAACCATTCTTGATGTTTTTGACATGGGCCTATGACGAGTCCCGTACGCCAAATCATCCGCCTGTACCCGCGTGGTGGTGGAAGCACAGGGGGATGTGGCCATCCTGAGTGGCGTTGGCATGGACATGGTAACAATGTTCAATCCGGTGAGGCCAGGTGACGTTCCTTCTGTTCAAGCCTGGTGGACTGACCTGAGACGTTCTCGGAACTATCCGGACCGGGAGTTTGCCGCAGTTAAGTGTAAGGTTACCAACCAGATCAGCGAACCCATTGTTGAATACGGCTACCGTTATCTGGTTGCCTGCCGAAACTCATCTTAGCAAAAAGGGAGGAACAATTATGGCCATTACACTCATGGATCTACCTTACGACAAGGGCGGGTTGGAGCCTCATATTAGTTCCCACACGTTGGAATTCCACCATGGAAAGCATCACAACGCATACGTTGAAAATACTAACAAATTGGTACAAGGGACAGATTTGGAAAACGATGATTTGGAGACCATGATAAAGAAGACTGCGGGAGATGATGCCAGAATTGGAATCTTCAACAATTCGGCTCAAGTGTGGAATCATTCTTTCTACTGGCAGTGCATGAAGCCAAAGGGGGGCGGGCTTCCTACCGGTCCTATTGCAGAGAGAATCAATGCAGATTTTGGCGATTATGAAGCATTCATGGAGGAGTTCAAAGCAGCGGGTGCCACACAGTTTGGGAGTGGCTGGGCGTGGCTGGTTCTGGACAATGACCGGTTGAAGATTGTCAAGACATCCAATGCAGATACCCCTATTGCACACGGTCTAAAGCCGGTTCTGACCGTAGACGTTTGGGAGCATGCCTACTACTTGGATTATCAAAGCAGAAGACCGGATTATCTGTATTCCTATGTTGACAAGTTAATCAATTGGGATTTCGTCAACTCTTGTCTTGGGTGAAACTTCTGTGAGAATAGAAGTGAAGTCTATTAGAAGTG
>JAFDFO010000373.1 GCA_019309815.1 Deltaproteobacteria bacterium | reverse complement strand
CACCGCCTGCAACAAGATTAGGATCTCCCGCTGGATGGACGTAACGTTGGCTGAGGCTCTGGTCTTTTCCCTGTTTGTAATGCTTCTTCCATCTGTTGACTTGCCGCATGATTTTGAGCAGATGATCTGAAGCCATTGGCACCTTGGGCCTTGATAACAACTTTCGACGAATCTCGCCAATGGCATTCCCACATCTCCAGCGCCACGAATTCAGAAGAGCTGAGATCCCAAGATCGAGTTCATCAATCCAGCGGACTAACCTGTCAATATCCCGAGATTGTTTTTTCAAAGATGCGGTTTGTTGCTCTATGATATTAGATCGTTTTTCTATCTCACTTTTCAATGTGCTTTTGAGCGCGGAGATTCTCTCCAAACGCAAGATTTCTGTGTGTACGCGTACCTCTTCGATCAGATCAACATACTTTCTTGCAAACGGCGTCAGATCAAAGTCTTGCAAAAGTGGCGCCATTGCCGGCTTCTTTTCCTTAACCTGCATGAGAAAAAGGAGCGCGAAGCCATTCAGGCCGGGTAGCTCCACCAACTCCAGCTTCTGTTCTGTCTCGCTCAAGAAATCCTCTGCCGCAGTGAGCACACCACTTTGCAAGTCATTTTCGCGTTCTGCATTGAAGAGATGGGGGTTTAGCCCTCCCCTCGCAACGAGGTGCGGTGATCCTGGCAACATGCCCCTTTGGTCATATGGTTTTCGAAATGCCCCAGGTATATCTTCAGGATTGTAGTAAAGATCCCTCCGACCATATGGCCAGCCAATGTCATGCAGCATAACGAGAGGAAAGGGTTGTGAAGAGGCCGCACAGATCTTTTCGATGAGTTTCAGTTCATTATACACCGTATACCAGTTGTGATCCCCGTCAATAAGTACGGCATCGAATCGATCGATTGCGGGTATTGCATCAAGACTCAGTGCATGATGAAAAACGAAGCGTTCGTCGTGTCGCTGCTGGTAAGAAGCAACATCAAACTTTGGCAGCGGTTCAATGGCGTGCAGGGTTGCCACATGACGTTCACAGAATTCCAGCAGGTTCGCTGTATTCGTCCCCTCACTGGCCCCAATTTCCACGATGGTTCCGGGCTGAAGTACTTCCAGAACCGGCTCGATGATTGTACTCCAGAAACGATGCATTGTATGCGCCTCTCAGCTCATTTATTACCAATCTTTACTGATTCTCGGTATGTCTCTACGGCTTCTTCAGGGCTGCCGTCAAACCTGATGGTGCCTTCATCCAACCACAGTGCCCTTGTGCAAACGGTCTCAACAAAAGTCATGTTGTGCGTTACCACGATGACAGCCTTCGCACATTCCATCAGCTCCTGAATCTTGGCACTCGCCTTCTCATAAAAAGACATGTCTCCGACGCTTAAGGCTTCGTCTATGATAAACACATCCGGTCTAAGCGAAGCAGCTATACTGAATCCCAGCCTAGCCCTCATACCGCTGGAGTAGTTCTTCACGGGTTGGTCCATGAATTTCTCTATCTCGGAAAACTCTACGATATCACCATATACGTTCTTCAGCTTCCTTTTGGGAATCCCCAGCATCATACCGTTTAGATATACGTTATCTTTGCCTGTGAGCTGATAGTTAAACCCGGCCCCAAGACTGAGCAATGCAGTAATGTCACCGTCAACAGAAACCTCGCCCTGATCAGACTTCAAAATACCGCTAAGCACCCGGCACAGCGTTGTTTTGCCCGCCCCATTTGCTCCGATGATTCCAACCACGTCGCCTTCATTCACTGTGAAATTGACATCTCTGAGAGCCCAAAAGTCAGCTTTTCTTTTTCTCCAAACCTTCTTGCCCTTATTCGACCCGCCGGCATTCCTGTTTTTGCTTCCCATTAGCGAATACTTCACGCCGACGTTTCTCGCCTTGACTACCCCATAACCTCCCGGCCTGGGTTGTGTTTCACAGAGATGTACAATTCTGGCTTTCTTGCTGGTTCGTTCTGCATGTTCTTTATACAACCCTACTACTTCATCGGGTGAGCCTGCTGCTCCAACGGCCCCATTGTCAATCCACAGCGCCCGCGTGCAGTGTTCTTCAACAAAACCCATCTGATGGGTCACCACAATTGC
>JAFDFO010000127.1 GCA_019309815.1 Deltaproteobacteria bacterium | reverse complement strand
TTCGGCTCATGGCAATACCTCGCAAGGGGTCAATCGCTCAAACGTCGTGACGGATCCGGATCATCCGGATGCCTACAATATAGGAGAGTGTGCGCACTGCCATGACACCTTTAATGATTCTATTTGTGGTGTGAATGAGCTTATGTTGTTTGCCCCCATGAATCCAACCAGCCAGACCGATAACTTCTGCTTCCAGTGCCACTGCGATCCCGTCAATTCTGAGCAGTTCGCAATGATTGAAAACTGGGACTACGGTAGCACCTTTGGCGGAGGCACCGCTAGCTCTACCAACATCAAGGCCGCTTTCAACTTTGGGAAGCCGAATCAAGCCTCTACCACGGGATCGTCCCACAACCTTCACAAGATGCGAACCTGGCTTATAAATGGTGGAGCCTGGCTCACTCCGGATAACAATGCTTGCCTTGCCTGTCATGACCACCACCTCGCCCAGCAGAATACAGGGGTCGACCCCCACCCGTCGTTTGGTGGGGTTAAGACGGCCGTCAGAAGGATTATCGACGGGGGCAGCAATACCGGGAACCAGTGGGGGGATGAGCCTGCAACCACTTCCCAGAACAACGAAATGATCAGTGATTATTTGAACAACTACTACCAGGCCCCATACTACGGAGACAGCAACGCCGAGGGCTGGGAGGTTTCGTATGAGCCTGCCGGTGACGGAACCTCTGATGGCTCTAATGTTCCGAATTTTAATTACTTCTGCTTGGACTGTCACAAGTATGGGGTTCCCAGTTCCAAGACAGATGCAGATCCAGACTGGCTCGGCGGACGTGCGCTGCGTGCAATTAACTGGGGTATAAACGGAGATGCCCATGGAGGGAGGGCTCAGAGTCCCAATGACGATCTATCATGTACTCCCCCCGTCTATGGATCCTTGAAGCCTCCTTATGACGACCCTGACAAGAACTACGTTCTTGCCTGCACGGATTGTCACGAACCACATGGAAGCCGCAATGTGTTTCTGCTCAGAACACATGTCAACGGAAAGGACCTCAGTGGTTTCAACGCCATCGAGGCATTGACTACTATGGAATCTCAGGGCTTCTATGAATTCTGCACTGCCTGTCACGAGATAAATTTCGCGTGCGGGCCACATTGGCAGAACCCCTATAACTGGGGATGTGCTTATTGCCATGCCCATGGCCTAGGACCCGGCGGGCAGGAATTCTAGGTTCAATTCAGGTTCCCTCAAGCCCTAACGTGGAAAGGGCTCCATATTTAACCTCATCATCCCCTCCGCTGGTTGACGCTGCCCTTGGGAATGTCCTTGGACAGGAGATAGAGGAGTCGGGTCGGTGTGACATAACGGTTCAAGCGAGGGCGTATTTGATGACCGTGTCTCCCTTGTTGACACCAAGATCCCTGGCAATGACAGGACACTTCGCCTTGAGGAGGTAGAAGATGGGTCTTTGCTCGCCGGAGAGTGTTTCGTAGTTCCCCTGCCCTTTACTGATGACCAGGTCGGCTTTCTCGTAATGAGTCAGAAATGCCTCTGAGCCGCCCTTCAAACTAACCCCCGGGCCATCCCACCCTGAAGAGACGATATCTGCTACCTCATCCAGTCCGCTCTTTATCGCATCTTCCATGGTGGCATCGTTAATGATCGGTCTCTCTCTGACCACATATGTGACAGGTCTGGCCATGGTCTCAATAAGGATCCTGTCAAGCACGGTCTCGCCGGCATTGTCTCCAATATAGAGAATGTTCTGAGCGGTCTCCAGGTTTTGCTTGAATGCCTCGCAGTCGTTGATGACCGGTTCCAGTTGAAGTGTCTCTTGGATCTCTTCTTCCAACTGAAAATCCGGATTGGCTCCAAAGTCGATGACGTTTCCGGCTATGGCGAGCCGCACAGCAGATTCGAGGGGGTCATCGGATGCCTCCACCCGTTGCTTGAACTGAGGGTAGAGTGCTAGGACTGTTTTAATGCTTTCGGCTTTTAGAGCTGCAAAGGGGTCGTCAACACCCGTGACCTCTCTTACGATCCGGTAAATCTCCCGGCCCGTTTCGGGCGGGGAGTTGTACATAGGAATCTCAGAGACAAGAACGCCGACTCTGTCGAGCACTTCCTTGATCGTCTCCTCGTTATCAACAGCCGCCCTTGCAGCAAAAAGGGCCTGTTTGAAGAAGCAGGGAATGCAGTCGAGATATGTTTTCATGTGCCGAGTTGCGAGTTACGGGTTACGAGTTGCATGTTGCGGGAAAAGAAGATTTCGTTATTCCTTGAAAGGAAGCTCACGGATGTTTCCTTCTCACTATTCGTCCGTGCTTCGGTCGATAATACGCTCAACTCTGGCGATGCCATCTGGGTAAAGGGGGTTGTCTCCGAAAGAAATTGCCTTCTCGTAAAGACTTTTTGCAGCCTTGAGGTTCTCGAGGTCACCCAGACTTTCATGGGCAACACCGAGATTGTAGTACGCGGCGGCAGCGGTTGGTTCCTTGTCGATCGCATCGTTCCAGCGCTGTATGGCATCTTCCCAGTCGCCCCGCTTGGCCAACACCACTCCGCGCCTGACCAGCCGGGTGTGACCTTTGTCGAACTGGATCGCGCTAGCGACTTCCATCCGGGAGATCTTTGCAACCAGTCTCCTAGCGACGATCGTTGAAAGCTTATCCAGGGAATCGGCAGGCGGTGGAGCCTCTGTCGGCTGGTATTCCAGGTCACCGTCCGGCTTGGCGCCCCCAAACTTCTTATTGCGTACTTCAGAAACCGTTCCAGCGGCCATGAGTGTTCCGGTTCTGAGTTCAAACACCATGTAGTCAGTGTTGAGAGATGCGTGCCGGATAACGTAGGGGACGGTTCGAATCACCGTGCGCGTGATTTCCACGTCAACCCACTCACCATCCAGGTTCTTCTCCTTCTTGAAGTAACCCGTCCCTTCCTTCACTTCAGCCTGGTCAGTACCCCGAACATCATCTACAACACCTGTTGCGCGGGCTACCACAACAAGATCTGCGCCGATTTCCCGGGTGATGCCCAAGGATTTGGCATTTTCAACCATGTCATAGGTGACTTCATCCAAGACTGGATGCGCGGACGTGTCCAAGACCTTGAAGTAGAGCACCTCGTCGAATCTTTCGTAAACGTGACTCCGCACTGCCTCCCCTTCAGATCCGTCAAACTTGAGAAGGACCACATCACGCACACCTTCCCAATCGACCTTGGCGGGCCGGGTTTCATCCGTAACCGGCCTGGGAACGCAGCCACAAAACGTTATTACAGCAAGAAATATGATGAGACGGCGATACAAAATCACTTCGGCGTGCCCCCTTCGAAGTAATATCTCTTTTCGTTTAGAGCGAGGAAGTATTGACCTGTTTCCGTGTCCTCCTGAATGTGCGGAGCAATTTGGTAGTAGCTAGCCCGGGAGAAACGTGCCTTGAATTTCCCCCCCCTTATCTTGCAGTAAGGGACGTTCCCAGGTCCGACCGACAGGGTTTCCGGGACCAAGTCTTCCTCGCTATGGTCTATGAGCCGCAAAACGAAACGGTCTTTTTGTCCAGGAGAAGAACCAGGCACAAGGTCCGTTCCCTGGACAACGTACGGCGTGTCCTCCACATCCAACCGGCATATCTGGTCCTTGAACTTGATGATATACTCCCCGTTTTCATCCAGATCGAGAGACTGGTAGAAAAGCGCAAGGAGATCACGGTGAATAATGGGGGCTCCTTTGTGGAACCACTTTCCTTCCTTGTCTACGTAAATCATGCAAGGAGGGATATCCTTGTTGTCATGGGTCATGTGTTCCGTGGCAGACATTTTATTATTTGCTTTCAAGGATGAGCGTGACCGGTCCGTCGTTTACCAGAGAAACGGCCATTTTGGCCTGAAACTGGCCGGTAGCTGCCGAGATTCCTTTCGATCTCACCTGATAAACAAAATAATCGTAAAGCCTTTCTGCCTTTTCCGGGGGAGCAGCCTCCACAAACGAAGGACGCCGCCCTTTGCGGCAGTCACCAAGGAGGGTGAATTGTGACACGACCAGCATTTCCCCGCCTGTATCAATGAGGGAGCGATTCATCTTGCCGTCTTCGTCTTCGAGAATCCTGAGATTTGCGACCTTGTCGGCTAGATAATCAGCGTCTTTCTCCTCATCAGACTTTGAAATGCCCAATAGGACGAGAAGCCCTGGGCCAATTTCTCCTATGGTTTGATCGTCCACATGGACCTTGCTCTTTGTTACACGCTCAACGACGGCAATCACGAAAAGTACCTTTCTTGTTTTGGGTTCTTCTCCAATTTAGTTGGAGAAGAGGGTCCAAGGATTCAAGGGTTTGTTTTCTAAAGACTTTATCAGCGCCGTTAACATTCTTTCGATTTCTGCGATGTCTTTTCTTTAGTGTACCCAATTCATTTTTTTCAATGAAGCCCAAATCTCCTGCCAACAAAATCTGAATTCCTTTCTTTGAATATTTTTTTCTTTTCACTTGAATCCTTGGACCCTCGACCCCTTGGATCTTTCAGCAGTTTTTAAAGCATTGCACTCGAACCCTTGAATCCTTGAACCCTTGAACCCTCTGAGATCACACCTGCTCAATTGAAGATGACACACTTATTTTACCACAATTAACTACAACTGATCGGGAGATGATCCTCATTTTGGTGGGAGAAAGCGGGAGTAATTCCAAAACACGTTTAACGAAGGGGAAGTATTTCTACCAGTAGTGCTTCTTGTGCGCGCGATAGTATTTGACTGTTGTTCTTAAGCCGTCTGACAGAGGGGTTGAAGGGGTCCAGCCAGTGTGGGCGGTGAGTTTGCTGAAATCGGTCACCACATCCCCCACCTCAATAACCTTTCGGTCTTCGGGCCAGGGCACGTGGGTATAGCTGCCCGACTCGCAGGCCTTGACTATTTCTTTCACCAATTCCAAGAACGTAACACGTTCCATGGCTCCTATGGCATAGACTTCACCCACACACTCCTCTTTCCTTCCCAATAGCAAGAGACATTCGACCACGTCGTCAACATAGATCAATTCCCGCTTCTGACTGCCTTCCCCAAAGACCTCTATCTCTTGATTGTCCAGGGCAAGGCGTATCAAATAATTCTGCACGCCGTACTTGGCATGGCGCATCTGATGACGGGGGCCGTACGTGTTGCCCAGACGCAAGGATGTGGGTCGAAGTCCGCATATCTTGCTGTATAACAGGTGGTACCATTCCACGGCCTGTTTGGACACAGCATAGACGTCCATGGGATTGAGAAAAGTCGTCTCAGTGATTGGCGGGTCTTCGACCCGGCCGTATTGGGCACGCGTTCCGACATAGACTACTCTGGCTTCAGGATTGTTATGACGCAGGGATTCAAGGAAATTGATCTGCGGCACCACGTTCGTCTCAATGTCAAACACGGGGTTCTGCATGGAATCGAGATGGCAGGAATGCATACCGATGTTGAAGACAATATCCTGATGGCGCACATGTTGGTCCATGATCGAGCGATCCCCAACATTGGCTGTTACCACTTCGACCCCGTCTTTGATCGGTTCGATATTGAAGTAGTTTGCTCCCAGGTCGGGTATGAGGCCATCGTACAGGGTGACCGAAGCTCCTAAATCTAACAACCTGATGGCCAGGTTGCTCCCCAGGAATCCGAGCCCTCCGGTGATGAGGATGTTCTTGTTAGAGTAAAAGTCGTGTCCTTCCATAGGGTGTTCTCCTATGAACGCTTCAGCTTCTCCTCAAGGGTTCGTCGCAGGATTGGAAGTGTCGCCTTGTCCTTATCGCCGGCGGTCTCTTCCTTGACTCTGATGAGCCTTTCAAGGCCCAGAATATCCAGTCGCAGACCAGTGACCTGCAACTGGACGGTGTCTGCAAGGAGGTCCTCATAACTGTGCCCAACACCGATGGTCCCGGGGAGGTCAAGCGGGCCGAATCGGGTCATAAGAAGCTGGTGCCCCGCAGAGAAGAGATGTGTCAAATCTGGTGTCAATCGTTGATCTCCATGCCCTCGATAATAGGCATCAAGCTCTTTAAGGGCCGTTGTGAGACGATCAAGGTTTTCCGGAGTGCGTGAATGAACCAGGTCAAGGTCAAACGTGGTCATAGGCACGCCGTGCCACGCAACCTCATGATCGAGCGAACGTTCTGCTGCAGTGTTTGCAAGCGTTCCGTGGGCGTCATGGAGAGCATCCATCGGATGATAGTAAGATCGACACCGTCTTTGCTGTAAATGGGCTCATCTTGTGCAATGGAATTCTTCTCGGAATCTGGGGGTCGAGATTCGTCTTTTTGCATGACTCTTATCCTAAACCAAATCTTCCAAACTTGAACATTCAGACTAACATAAGCTTCATATTCATTCAATGCCTGGCGCTCCTTGAATTCTGGAGCCGATCTCTGCAACTAATTCAAAAGCCCTATCGAGATCAAAAGTTTCAAAATCTTGAGGTCGCAATACTGGTTTTAGTTGTGTATCTAACTGATCTCGCAATTCTGATTTGCGGGAATAAGAGATATCGATCGGATCATTGCCCGGAACCTTCAATTTTTCTATTACGAATTCTATAAGACGAGCGTCTTTCAAATCAAGATCGAGGTTGGTTACGGCATAATCGATATCATAAAAGTCACGTATGGCTGGTCCTCTCCGTGATAATGCTGCTCGAAGCTTTTCTGCATACGC
>JAFDFO010000126.1 GCA_019309815.1 Deltaproteobacteria bacterium | reverse complement strand
GGCCTCATCATGCAAGAGAACAGGATTGGGGCCCTCCCCGTCATGGATAAGAAAAAGCTGGTAGGCATCGTCACTACAACTGACGTTACGGGGGTGCTGCTTGACGCCCTCGGCATTGACGGAGACAGCGCTCGGTTTGTGGTCTTGATTAAGGACCGGGTGGGAATGGTCGCCGAGGTGTCCAGGATTTTGAAGGAGGCGGAGATTAACATTCGCAGCTTTGTCACCTGGCCCGAGAAAGAACATCCCGGTGTCTATCATTTCGTAATCAGGGTTGGTGCCGCAGATGGAGAAAAGGCTATTTCTGCTTTGACGAAAGCTGGATTCAAGGTCTTGACCGAATACGTTGAAGACCTCGGCCCATATTTACCTGCCTAGTTTCCATCCGTAAATGGCCATTTCCGCAATCGCGGCGTCAAGCTGTCCCGGGTAGAATCTTCGTGCAAGATCATCATCACAACCACAGTCACGGGCCTTCTCGAGAGAAAGGCAAATCCAGACTTCGACTTGTCTTTATTCTAACCTCTCTTTTCTTCATTGTAGAGGCTGTAGGAGGCCTGTGGACCAATAGTCTAGCCCTTCTTTCGGATGCAGGGCACATGCTTTCAGACATGTTTGCCCTGGGGCTGAGTTTGTTCGCTTTTTGGCTCTCCTCCAAGAAGCCCTCTACAACAAAGACATATGGGTACTACCGCTTTGAGGTCGTTTCCGCCTTCATTAACGGCGTCTTGCTGATCCTGATTGCGCTTTGGATTTTCACGGAGGCGTTCAGTCGCTTTGAACATCCGGCGGTGGTGAAGAGTATACCCATGCTCTTCATTGCTGTGTTAGGGTTGATGATCAACCTGCTCGGCATCTATTTGCTTCATGGACTCGGGAAAGAAAGCATTAACATCCGGGGAGCGTTGTTTCATCTCATCGGAGATGCTGCCGGATCTGTAGGAGCAATCGTCGCAGCTATTGCGATAATCCTGACCGGTTGGACATTCTTCGACCCGATGATCAGTGTCCTGATAGGGTTTCTTATTATCTATAGCGCATGGCGACTTTTGTGGGATGTGGTGAACATCCTAATGCAGGGGGTGCCCCCACATATTGATTTGGACAATATCAGACAAGCCATGCTTTATGTGGATGGTGTGACCGGGCTGTGTGACCTGCACATATGGAGCTTGACTTCGCAGCTGGACATGTTGAGTGCCCATGTCGTTGTTGAAGACATGGGACGAAACAAAGAAATCCTTGAACGGTTGACCCGACTGATAAACGATAAGTTTGGGATCAGCCATGTAACCCTCCAGATAGAGGACGAGGCGGTAGGAACTTGCAATCTCTTTCCATAGAGAAAACCAAACCCACGATTGCCATTATCGGTTGTGGGACGGTTGGCTCCGCCATAGGCAAGCTTCTCAGGGATGTCGGCTACCGGATATCAGGCGTGGCTACGAGCAATCTTGAAACAGCCCAAAGGGCTGCCGAGGTGACAGGTTCTGAGAGTTACTCCGATTCTCCCTCTGAAATTGCCCCGGGAGCAGAAATCGTATTCATCACCACACCTGATGACCTGATTGAGTCTGTATGTGTTGAGATCTCTAAGCAGTGCAGCTTTCAACAGAACGCCGTCATTGTTCACTGCAGCGGCGCCTTTTCATCGGAGATCCTGGCATCAGCCAGGCAGTGCCGGGCCAAGGTGGCGTCCCTTCACCCTCTTCAGAGTTTTGCGTCGGTCGATCAGGCTGTCTTGCTGGTGCCCGGCTCTTTCTGCACTGTCGAAGGCGATGAAAATGCCCTTCCTGTTGTTCGCCAAATTGTGAAGGACTTGGGCGGGATCGTGTTGGAAATCACCGCAGACAAGAAGACCCTCTATCATGCGGCAGCAGTAGCTGCCTCCAACTATCTGGTTACCTTGTTACATCTTGCCCTTGAATTGGACCAAGCAGCGGGCTTGCCCAAAGACACGTCTTTCAATGCCCTGCTTCCTTTGATAAAGGGCACTCTCAATAACATCGGCAAACAAGGGATACCGGACGCTCTGACCGGCCCCATTGCCCGAGGAGATGTAGCGACTGTGTCCGCTCACCTCAAGGCAATAGAAAAAGATGCTCCGGCGCTTCTTTCCCTGTATCAATGCCTTGGCCTTTACACAGTTGATCTTGCAAAAGCAAAGGGAACGATCGGTCAGGAGACTGCTCAGAAGCTGATCGCTCTCCTTCAACCGCAAAAAAAGAATTACTAATGAGAGCACTTAGTAGTTTGCATTTCAATAGTCTCTTCCAAAAAAATCCCCCTCAATCCCCCTTTATGAAAGTGGGACTTCAAAGACTTCCCTCCTTTTTATAAGGGTGTATGGACCGGGGTCAAGGGTTACAGGAAACAGGAAACCGACAGAGGTGTGGTAGAAGGCGCTGATGGAAAGATTAATTAGCTTGTTTGGACTCTTCGCCCTAATGTTTATGGCGTGGATGGCTTCAAGGGATAGGAAGCACATCAATGCCAGACTCATCCTTACAGGCCTTCTCTTTCAGTGCGTATTCGCATTCATTGTTTTCAAACTGTCGGCCGGCGTCGTTATATTCTCCTGGCTCAACGATGCAGCATTGAAAGTAATTTCCTTTGCCAAAGAAGGCATCTACTTTGTCTTTGGGCCCCTGGCAATATCACCTGGAGAAACCGGCCCCATGGGAGAGACCTCACCCGGTTTTATCCTTGCTTTCCAGGTTCTCCCTTCGATCATATTTTTCTCAGCTCTGGTTTCTCTTCTTTACTACCTCAAGATCATACCCGCGATCATCAGGGTCTTTGCCAAGGTATTTACCTACTTGATGAGGATCAGCGGGGCAGAGGCTTTGTGCGCTTCCGGCAACATATTCGTGGGTGTTGAATCTGCCTTAACCGTCCGGCCCTACATCCAGGACATGACCAGATCAGAGCTCTGTACAGTACTTACCGTAGGCATGGGAACGATTGCTTCGACTGTGCTCGCACTGTATGTGGGATTCCTCCACAGGGAATTTCCATCCATTGCAGGTCATTTGATCTCCGCATCCGTGATCAGCGCTCCGGCTGCCATCATCATGTCAAAGCTTGTAATGCCCGAAACGGAAAAGCCAAAAACCCTTGGGGTAAGTGTTCAGGTGGAGCAGGACAGTCGTTCCAGTACCTGGATAGAGTCGATTATCATTGGGGCCAATGACGGTGTGAAGCTTTGCGTTGGGATTATCGCCCTTCTGCTCGCATTCCTGGGACTGCTTTCCATGTTCAACTGGTTCTTAGGCTTTCTTGGAGCTAAGGTTTTCGGGATTGGTCTTTCCCTGCAAATCATTCTGCAATACATCTACTATCCGATTACACTCATTATGGGTATTCCGCTTCAAGACGCGGGATCCATCGCCACGCTGCTTGGGGAAAGAACTATTGTGACCGAGGTAGTTGCCTACCAGCACCTGCACCAGCTGATCAAAGATGGAATCGTTACAAACCCGAGGAGTATTACTATTGCATCCTATGCCCTCTGCGGGTTTGCACACATCGCCTCTCTCGCAATCTTTGTGGGCGGATTCTCAGCCCTGGCACCAAACCGTGCCAAAGATCTTGCCCAGTTGGGTTTCCGAGCCCTGTATGCAGCCACATTAGCCTGTCTGATGACAGGCTGCATTGCAGGTCTGTTTGCATAAAGCCCGAATGACTAAACCACGAAACACCCATTGTCCCGTTCTTAAACCATAGACTTCACCGTCTGCATTTCCAATTCGTCGGCAGCATCCTCAGCACGGTCTGCAATCTCCACAATATTGTCGAGGCAAAGCTTCAAGTGAACCTTGTGGGCGTATTCTATAGAAGATGTGAAGATCTCCCGGGTTAACTCCCACTCCATCTCATCTACATTTGATTCTACAACGCCAACCTGTTTGGCTTTTTCCCGAATGCTGTCAACGTTACTGTCTCCTTCGATGTAAGTGAGCATGGCATCTCTAAGAGGAAGGACAATGCCGAAGGACTCACGGGTTATACCAAGGAAAAGGGCTTTCAATTCGTCGGGGATCTCTATGCGCTGGGATAGAAAGAAGTCGCAGCAAGCTTCTGCCGCGTTGGACACTTTGTCCAGGCTTTCCACTAGCTTGTAGATACCCTCGCGGTGAAGAGGCAAGTAGGCCCCGGAATAGAGTTTGTCGCGGATCCCGTAGCGAATGAAATCGGCTTGCGTTTCTATGTCGTCCACCTTGCGCGAAAGTTTCTTAGACTCACTAATGTCGCCTTCTAGATAGGTCTCAATTGCTCTCAAGGCGGTTTTTGCACACGCCTCCACCGCATTGAGATGCTCAATCATGTCCCCAATCACCTCTTTTTCTTTCTTGAAAATCATAGCTCTCCCTCCTTGCCGGTGTTTTCTTGAAAGTACTTCATTTATTTACGCTCCGGCACCGGAAAAAATTAGATAAATCTTCATCATAAAGTATGCAATGACTCCACATAACAGGGGTGTGAAAACCCAGCCCGCAGCAACTTGGATGAGCGTCCTTTTCCTCACAGTTCTCAGCCCCTTCACGAGACCCACACCGGTCACTCCTCCCACGACTGCCTGGGAAGTGGATACAGGAACACCCACCTGCGTGAATAAATGGAGCGTAATAGCCGCAGAGAGGGTTGAGATAAAAGCCGAGAACTCATCTAACGGGATAATCTTCTTCCCCACGGTGTTCATAACCTTCCTGCTGTAGGTCAGGACCCCAAACGCAATGCCCAGGCTTCCGAGAAGCGCCGCCTCGAATGGGGACAGGAGACCTGATCCGACATAGACCCCCGTGACATTCGCCACATTATTGGCACCCAGTGAGTATGCGCCGTAGCAACCTGCAAAGACCAAACCCCACCTCAGAAACGCATTCCGTAGTTTCAGACCCATAAAGACCTTTTGGAGGATTCGCGCAAGAAGTGGATACAGAATAAAGCTGAAGATGATTGCAGCGACAGGGGTAAGAATCCAGCATATCACGACCTTGTACAAAAGCGTAAAGTCCGGAATTCCAGAGATCAGGCCGATACCCAGCACTGCTCCTATGATGGCTTGCGAGGTTGAGACGGGAAGTGCGAGATACGAAAATATCGACACAGTCAGACCTGCCGCGAGAGCTGCGATGAAGGCTGCCGTGTGTGACAGCCTCGACATTTCGCCGACAGTATCCATGGCCTTGTGGCCTTCAACAAGCGCCCCAACCACAACGAAAACGGCGATCAGAACGGTGGCCGTCCTGTATCTTATGGCGTTTGCGGCCACTCCCGTACCGAAGATGTTAGCTGAGTCGTTACTCCCCAGCCCCCAGCCAACCAGGACACCACCAGCAAGTCTCCACACGGACAAAACCTTTCAGGAGAAGAAACGGGAAATATACAGTTCTGACGACCCCACATATATCATAGGCTCTGTCAAAGTGCAGGCCAAAATCCTATGAAGGGAAATGCGAGCAGTGCACGGAGAGATGATGCAAGAGAACGACCGGTCTGGCGCATGCCGGACCGGTCTTTCGTGGTGGGTGTTCCTTTATTTAGAAAAAAGGAATATTGTCGGCTACCACAACATTTCAATAAGGCCGATAATGAACAGCGTGATGCAAACGATAAAAGCGGCGACTATGACAATCGTCACGACGTCGACGCCGCCGTTAGCGCCGGCAGGAAGCTGCTCGATTTGCTCGGCAAGACGCACCACTTCGGCATCGGACAGGCTGTCGACCCGTGCTTTGGCTTCCAGCGGGTCAATACCCTGGGCCATGAGAACGGTCTGTACATCCCCGCGGGCGAGAAAGCTTCTCACACAGTCCCGGGCCTCGTCACCACGGGCTGCCTCCAGGACTGTTTCCGTCCCGATCATGCCAGCCAGAACAGGCTGATAAGGTACCACTATCAACAACATGACTACTGCCAAACACACACTCACAAGCCTACCCTGTTTTCGTACTGTTTTGATGGTGCACCTCCTAAAAACGAAATTCAGAGTTAATGTGTATATCTGATCGAAGGCGCCGCGTCAACACAGAAGCGCTTCCCATGAAAAATGGGATCACAACATATGGCGGAGCTCTGCCTCCAGCGCACCGCCTGCAAGGCGGACAATGACATATCCGCCGGCTCCAAATAGCCCGGGATTAATAATCTGCGTCTTCCCTACCCAGTCAACCGCCCTCGATTCGTGAATATGGCCGGTGACGCACACGTCAGGTTGATACTTCTCAATGAACTGCTGATACTTCTCAATGAACTGCCGCACCGCCATGCTGCCAACAGGCTGGCCAAAACTCACACGGTCGGTCTGTGTATCGAACGGCGGGTTGTGTGCCATGAGAATACGATATTCGAAGTCCCTGGCCTGTTGTATGGCCTGCTCGAGCCATGAATGGAGCTGAGCGTCGCTTACCTCGGAAGGGGTCCCAAATGGCGTCGGTGTAGAATAACCGACCCCGATGAGGCCGACACCAAAACCGAGGTCAGCGGCCCTGGCATGTGCGTTATATCCTTTTTCCTCAAGCACTTCTTCCACTTCTCGCGTGTCCATGTCCTGGCATGTGCGTTATATCCTTTTTCCTCAAGCACTTCTTCCACTTCTCGCGTGTCCATGTTTCCAATCACCGCCAGGATGTTCGGGTTGAAATGCTCGATCCGGCCCAGAAGCGTTTCGGCCAGGGCCCGGCTTCCGTGGTCTGTTATATCACCTGAAACAAGAACCCCCTGGGCCTGAGAGATACCTGGGACATCTCCTATCCGAGACACATCGCCGTGAAGGTCGCCTATGGCAATCCAAAAAGGCCCCGTGTCCGTATCAGGCGCCTTTTTCATTTTTTGGTCTCACTCTGAGGCATTCCTCTGAAGACAAAACTCTCGTGAAGACTATTTCCAGAACCGACAGACATCTCCAAGCGAGAATTAAGGGGGTGCCGCAGCTGCAAATTGTCACAATCCGGCAAACACCTCAGACTATCCGGATTGCCCCATCCGGCTCGTCTATGTTTCAGGATGTTCAAGTGTTTGTGGAGAGAACGACAAAGGTTGGGAGGTCATCCAAGTTGTAAAGGCCTTGCTCCCTGAAGGCGAGTAAAGCCTCCTCTGCCCAATGGAGCGGTTCAGATGACAACGCTGCAAAGGGCAACGTCCGGACTACACGTACTTATCCAAGCATAATTGTCAGAAAAACCACCAGAAAGATGGTACCGACAACGCTAATGACGATAAAGATGGAAAGCCACTCCAGCCAAGTCATTTCTTGAGATTCTTGTTCTGCCATTGTTTGATGACCTCCTTTCTCTATATCAGGCCTATTGGTAGGCCCCCGGTGGGAATAGGAGTCCACCCATGTGGGACCATGGGGGTTTATAATGCATAAACAGCTCAAAATCAAGCATTTTCTTGTTGCCCTATGAGAACGTTTTGACCGTGATTGCGGTGAGTTGCATGATCAACGGATGATGAGGGCCCCTACCCTTAATTCCGACAGGTCGGACTGCCCCGATCCTATCCGTATGTCCTCGCAAATGCTTTTATTTCGATGAGCAACTTCTCAGCCTTCACCTTGGCACTTCCTGATGTCATACGTTTTTTCAGGGCGATTACTTCTCTCTCCACCCGTCTGATCTCCCGCATGGCGCCAACAACATCCGCCGGCGTATCAATGCCCACGAGTGAAGCACCTCGGCTGCCCTGAAGGTACTGGTTCTTAGCCTGTTGGAACGCCTTCTCCAACGTCCTCAGTTCCTGTTCCTCGGGCGACTGGGACGTGGCTGGAATCAGCGAAATATCTCCGGTTGTGAAGTAGTTGTAGGCAACAAGGCCGGCTGCCCCGAGAATGATCAGCACAACAAGTTTCTTCATGGCGGATTTCCTTTCCTGAAGCCGGTAATGAAAACGGTAAGAAGTATGCCTATGCTATGTTAAGCACAGAACCCCGCCTCCCGTCATGAGAAGTGGGGTTCTGGTATTTAGCTCATAGGAACCTTTGGTTGGGGTGAACGAGCAGTTTTATCGCCGTGCCCAGGGCTGCCTTGGGCAACCTTCAGAACAGTGGGCTACTCTGGGCAGCATAAACATTTTCATGATGCTCACCTCCTCATGACAAATATGGTAAGCATCAATGGGCTTTTTGCAAGGTATCAGTTGTCTGCGGTGCTCAAGAAAACTACCAAAAAAGGAGGGTGACTGTCAAGGAGCTTGGGAGTGACAAGCCCGACACTACAAGTCATCTCAAGAATCCCAATCAGGCTTCAAAGCCGAGAAGGCAGACTAATTCCGGAGTGTTGGAGTACTGGAGTATTGGAGTGTTGGTTATGAAAAAAGCAGTTGTTCTTTCGTTCTTTTCCAGTACTCCATTACTCCATCACTCCATTACTCCCGTTTTTTGAGGCTTGCCGACTGGACTACCAAGCCTTAAATGTGTTTTTGATTTAGCTTATAGGCTCGCCCAATGCCTTTTCTTTTTCCTGTCTGTGTGATACGCATGAACTTGAATTTCAGGCCGCAGAGAAACGAACATTAGAACCGATCTAAAGTGTGTGAGAAGAATGGTTAGCGATCCGACAGACCCCCTGGATTGTTTTGGTCAGCTTGAGAAGGTCTTTCCCGTTGCCGAGGAGGGATTACGAATGAGCCCGCCCGAATGCATGAAATGCCCTCATGCCAAGTCTTGCCTCCAGGCAGCCATGGCCAGGTCTCAAGGTGCAGGAAGAAAAAATAGACCAAGCCCACGAATATGGCCTGATTGGGAAGATTGAGCGCTGGTCAAAAAAGAAGCTTATCCGTCAGGAGATAGAAGCCCTCACCTCAAAGAAGAAGCCAAAGCATAGTTGATACGGAAATTATAACAACAAACACTTCTTGCGAGTTGTCACGACCCTTCCATGAACAGACTTTGTGAAGCTTTAGCTGGGGATCCTCCTAAGTTCGGATTCTACCTCATCAAAGATATCTTCTATTTCATACAAGAGTTTGTCGGCGTCTGATAGATGCCAGTCGGCAATCTGCCCTTCAATATCCTCATAAAGTTTGTGCAGC
>JAFDFO010000125.1 GCA_019309815.1 Deltaproteobacteria bacterium | reverse complement strand
TCTTCCTCTCAGCAGCGCAAAGCATATTAGCATCTATTGAACGGAATTGGAACAGTTAAATGGAAGAGTTACAGGACAATACGCATAGGACACACCCTGTTTCCAGACGACCGTATGGGCCAGAATTGGAAGTTCCCCAAATCCACCGCCAAGAAAACGAAGGACCAACAATAATCAATACCATTGCAACGGGTTATCTCAGAGCAGGGCCGTCGAAATCTGTCACCTTGCCGAGTTAGTTGATAGGCTATTCTTTCCTTCGTTTTTTGCGGCTAACGCCTTGACACATAGTGCCTCTTTTCAAGCCGTCAGGCGCAACTGCTGCGCCAAAACAGTATGGCCCTTCAGGTCTGCCGATTTCACCGGATCTTCTTTGTTGGTGGGCACTTGAAGTACCTTAGTACGTCGGCGCACCCACCGCCGCGAATCTCCGGCAAACTTGACAGACGGTGGATCAGGGTTTCCGTCCAGACTTGACATTTAACTGATATGTCTGGTAAAGACACAAGAAGTGGCATGGGAGATTCTTCTTGGTAACGGTTTGATGAAAGGAGAAGGCAAATGGCAAAGAAGATCCTGGTAGCAGTTGACGAATCAAAGAACTCGATGAAAGCAGTCAAGTATGTGGCAAATGGTATTCAGCCAACCGGAAAGGTCACACTGTTTAGTGTCTTGCCCGATTCTACTGCGGCATGTGGTCTGGACAGCCCCGCACTCACACCTCTGTTCAACCAGAACAGAAAGGCATTTTGTGCCATAGAAGACACCAAGAAAGATCATGTGAAAGAATTCATGGAGAAGGCGAAGACCGTCTTGGTCGAAGCCGGTTTTCCTTCTAAGAACGTGACAATTAAGATACGGAAGAAGAAGGCTGGAATAGCAAGGGACATCCTGAAAGAGGCTCGGATGGGAAAGTATGACACCCTCGTAGTGGGCAGGAGGGGTTTGTCGGCTGTCAGGGAATTCCTGTTTGGGAGCGTTTCCAGTAAAGTGGTTCAGCTTGTAAAGAAAGTATCTGTAATAGTCGTAGATTGAAAAAGCAATTGTCTTCTCCCTAAACATCTCCGGGATGGCCTGACTTCCGGAGATTTGTTTTTCAGTGCCTCTCCCGGGCATCCCCTGGGGCTTGCGTGACCTACCACAATCTGGAGATCCTATTGGACGATCCGTCGTCAATACTTCTTCTCATACTCCTCCTCTTTCTACTTATCTGTTCCGGCTGCTTCTCTGGAACGGAGACAGCGCTCTTCTCCTTGAATCGCATCGAGCGAAGGCGCCTCAAGGAGGACGGGTCAGTCCGTTCTCGGCTCATTACGAGAGCGTTGCAGCGACCTCGTGAGCTCCTTTCAACAATCCTTTTTGGGAACACTCTGGTCAATGTAGCCACTTCCGCTGCAGCAACACTTCTTTTCCAGAGGCTCATTCAAACTCACAGTCTTGCAGCAGCCATTGTCGTGGACTCACTTCTGGTCCTTTTTGTTGGTGAGATTATTCCGAAGACAATTGCCGTGAATCAGGCCATGCCTTTGTCGCGTGCTGCGATCAAGCCCGTACTGTTCTTTGGAAAGATCGCTAGCCCTGTGGTCTGGGTGTTTGACCGCTCGGCCCGTTGGATATTGAAGATACTCAGAGTCCCCGAGGAAGCCAGCCGAGCACTCAGTTCATCGGAAGTGGAAGTGCTGTTCGAAGAAGCGAGTCGGAAGAAGACAATCACAGCCGAGGAACGGCGCATTGCGCGGAACATCATGCGCTTTTCGGAAACCACAGCTGAAGAGGTCATGACGCCTCGCGTGGATCTTGCAGCCGCCTCCCTGGAAATCTCCCGGGAGGCATTGGAGCAGGTGATGATCGAAGTGCGGCATTCTCGAATCCCGATCTACGAGGAAAGCGTCGACCACATCGTCGGGTTTGTGAGTACCAAAGAGTTTTTCCTCACTACCGAATTCGAGCTTCGTGAACTCCTAAAACCGGTGGCTATCTTTCCTGAAAATGCACGGATCCACCGGGTTTTTCATCACATGCAGCAAAATCTCCTCAACATGGCCGTAATCGTCAATGAGTATGGCGTCACCTCCGGTATTGTGACCATGGAGGATCTCGTAGAGGAGATTGTTGGTGAGATCTATGACGAGTATGAGAAGGCTGAGGAGCTCATTCGGCGGGTCGCCCCCGGTGAGTGGATTGTGTTCTGTCGGGCTCCTATAGAGAATGTGAATGAAGTGTGTGAATTGAACCTTCCCGAGGGGGAATCGGTAACGTTGAACGGTTATCTTTGTGGGGAGTTCGAAGAGATCCCGGCCCCGGGACAGACCATTGAACGAAATGGTGTGCGTTTTACTGTCTTACAATCTACGCGGGGACGAATTGTAAGCTGCAGAGTAGAAAGGCTCAATGGGGAGGCAGTAGCTGACGATGCTTGATCTTGTCATGCTTCTTCTATGCGTCATAGGATCGGCCTTTGGCTCAGGGTCAGAAACGGCCCTCGTTTCAGCGAGCCAGACACGCCTTCAGCATATGGCATCTGAAAGGGTGCGGCGTGCGAGGCTTGCGTTGGGACTCCTTGCCCAAAGGGATCGGATTCTTGCTGTCACGCTCATAGTAACGAATGTTTGCAATATCTCTGCCGGGGCTATTGCCACGGTTGCTTTCCAGCGATGGGTCGGTTCACTGGGAGCCATCACAGCTATAGTGGTGATGACTTGTGTGCTTCTGGTAGTCAGTGAGATCGTCCCAAAGGCTTATTTCCGGCACCATGCTGATAGAATGCTGGTCGAATCTTCTGCCACCTGGAAGGCTCTGTCGTGGATTCTGGCACCGATTACTTATCCGATAGCGGTTATCACCCACTTTGTCTTCCGTATTTTCGGAACCCGCCCCAAGAGTCTTTACACATCCCGTGAGGAAATTAAACTTGTCCTCCAGGAATCGGCTGAGAGGGGTGGGCTTGAGCAACACGAGCAGGAAATGCTGGAATCAACACTTGACTACGCCACCACGGTTGTTCGCGAGGTAATGGTTCCCATCCCTGAAGTTGCACTTCTTCTCGAGACAGCGCGCAGCGAGGAATTGATTTCACTTGCCCGCGTCCAGAGACATACCCGTATCCCTGTTTACCGGGAACGGGTTGATCAGATCGTAGGCCTGGTAAACGTTTATGATGTGCTATACGACAAGCAAAGGAAGACTTTCATTCGTCCCTATGTGCGGCCGGCCCGCCTCGTCCCTGATACAAAAGGTATCGACAAGCTCTTCGTAGAGATGCAACGGGCACGCGAGAGTCTGGCTGTTGTGGTAAACGAGTTTGGCGCATGCATTGGAATTGTTACGCTTGAAGACATCATCGAAGAGATATTCGGAGAGCTTGCTGATGAACATGAAGATGCTACGCCCGAGATCCTGAAAGAGGGACCGGGACGCTTCCGAGTCAGCGCCAGAACCGATATCGACGACCTAAACGATGAAACTGGCCTCACGATTCCAAAGGCTGGA
Organism: Deltaproteobacteria bacterium; assembly: GCA_019309815.1. Classification (GTDB taxonomy): domain Bacteria; phylum Desulfobacterota; class Desulfobacteria; order Desulfobacterales. The sequence goes on along the minus strand of JAFDFO010000125.1, from coordinate 2,798 downwards.
TTCGAGACCGTAGGCGGATATGTACTCCATCACCTGGGTCGGATTCCACGGAAAGGAGAAACGTTTACCGACGGGAATCTGACGGTACATGTGGTGGAGGCTGACCGGTACGGTGTCAGGATGATAGAGGTGTCCTGGAAGGAACCTGAGAAACTGCCGGAAGACGAGTTTGACGCTTAAGACCAATCGTGCTTGCTTGATGTTCCGCTGTCAGAATGCTATCGTTCCACCTCCGTTCACTGAAGGGCGCCCAAAATCCTACCTCGCTAACAATGTGGCATCTCTGATTACAGGTCAAGCCTATCCTTCTATAGAACCTTTTCCATTGCTCTGGATAGCTCTCTCACGGTGAAAGGTTTTTGGATAAAACCGTTACAACCCCGATCCAATATGTCGCTAGCCTCGCCATCAATGCTAAAACCGCTCGAAAGCAAGACCTTTACGTCCGGGTTGATCTTCTTCATACGGTCGTAGGCTTCACCTCCACCCATTCCAGGCATGACCATGTCCAAGACCACAACATCTATAGCGTCCTGGTGCTTCCTGTAGATCTTGACAGCCTCTTTTCCGTCTCTGGCTATTAGTACTCGGTAGCCGATCAACTCCAAGAGTTCCTTACCCACCTCCATGATTGTCTCCTCATCGTCAACCAGAAGGACCGTTCCTGTTCCTGCAATAAGTCGCTCAGCACTCCCGGCAACCCTCTCCACCTTTTTCCCTGATGCGGGCAGATAGATGCTGAAGGTAGTCCCCCGGCCCTTCTTGGAACCGACGTCAATATATCCGGCGTGACTCTTTATGACGCCATACGCAGAAGCCAGGCCAAGGCCTGTGCCCCGACCCATCTCTTTGGTAGTGAAGAAAGGATCAAATATGCGCTCCATCGTCCTTTTATACATACCTGTGCCCGTGTCGGTTACAGTCAACAACACATACTTGCCCGGCCTTGGTGCATAGAGCTTACCCTTCATGCCCTTATGGGTAACATTCCTGGTCTTCAAGGTTAGAGCTCCGCCGCCGGGCATGGCATCTGCAGCATTTACGTAGAGATTCAGCAGCACCTGCTCGATCTGTCCGGCATCCGCCTCTATGGCAAACAGGTTCTTAGCAAGGTCCTGATGAACGGTAATCTCTTTCTTCATCCTGCCAAACGTGTGAGATGTCTCTTCCACCAGGTGGTTCAAGTCGATGGGTGCAATCTCATATTTTCCCTTCCTGGCATATCCGAGAAGGTGGGCCGTCAGCCTGGCGCCGCTCTGTATCTGCTTCTCGATGCTCTTTAGCCGCTCATAGTGGGCGTGAGTTCCATCCACTTCCATCAGCATGAGGGACACATTCCCCTGGATACCCATGAGAAGGTTGTTGAAGTCGTGGGCGACGCCACCAGCAAGGGTGCCAACAGCCTCCATCTTGTGGGCATATTGGAGTTGGGCTTCAAGCTTCTTCTGAGGTGTGATGTCTCTGATGAAACATAGGACGGCCGGCCCTCCTTCCCACGTGATAAGCACTGCGTTCACCTCAACCCACACTTGTTCACCCTTATTGTTGATGGTCCTGAAAGAGTAGGTAGTTGGTACGTCCTCGCCACGGAGCCTTTTTATATGCCTTTCAACGACCATGTCTCTGTCTTCCTGAGTGACGAAATCGACAAAAGGCATACCGACCATATCTTCCAGAGAATATCCTGTAATTTGGGAGGTTGCCGGATTGGGAAACTTAATGACTCCATCCTGTACGATAAAGATCGAATCGTTGGCATTGTCTACTACAAGGCGATACCTTCTTTCGGACTCCAGCGCAGCTTTCTCTGCCTGCTTGCGCTGGGTGATGTTGCGACTCACGCCAACCAGCCCTACCACCTTTCCCTTCTTGTCACGAAGTGGCTTCTTGACAGTATCGAAAAAAGTTTCCACTCCCTCCTCGGAGGTGGTTTTCTCTTCAATATGGAGTGTCCTTCCACGTTTCAGCACTTCTTCGTCGCTCTTCCGGCAAGCCTCAGCCCAGCCTGGGGGCAATAATGCATCATCGGTTTTCCCTATGATCTCTGATTGCCTCAAACCGAACAGTTTCCGAAAGGCCCGATTGACCACCTGATTCCGACGCTTGGCATCCTTGAAATACACCACATCCGGGATCGCCTGGATGAGTGTGTTCAAACGAACATTGGTCTCTCTGACAGCCTCTTCTGCACGTTTTCGGTGGGCAATCTTTTCTTCTTCAATCTGAAAAATTTCCCAGAAAACACGTGCGGCAACATGGTCCATGAATCGGACATGGTCCGGTTTGGTTCGGGCAACCTCATTGGCAACCGCTTCTACTCCCGTTAGCTCAATGATCATGTGGAGTCCCTTGAGCTTGTATAGATCCCGGTGGTCTGTTGTAGTAAATATCCCCCTTTTTTCAGCGTCGACGTAACCAACGGCATCCTGATTATTATCTGCCACCCCGACAACCTTCATGCGGAGTCGTTTGAGCTTTTCGGTCAGGATCATGTCCATAACCGCCTTACACCCGCGACCACCGCCCACAATGCCTACGTTCAGAGTTTTAGACGCATGCATGATTTGACCCTTTTCTGTCCGTGTTCGCAACCCGGTACCTAATCCTTTAGAATAGACTGGCCTTCATGTCCAGACCGTGGGAATGATAGCAATGGCCCCTTGAAAGTGAGAAACCAAGCACGTGTTCGTCTTGCCGAGTCCCAAATCTCTCCTATGACCGGTAGTCAGCGTTGATCTTTACATAATCCGTGGAAAGATCACAGGTGTGCACGGTTGCAGCCCCGCTGCCCATCTTCA
>JAFDFO010000372.1 GCA_019309815.1 Deltaproteobacteria bacterium | reverse complement strand
CATCCACATTCTCCTTCTCAGCCTTCCGTTGCACAGAGTGGGCAGCAGTAACGCTTCTCTTGTCAACGCACCAATGTCCCTTTCTATTGTGTCCCCCGAAACGCCCCTCTCAGCAGCCCCGTTGGTCCAGATTGCTGCAGATACCCCGTCACAACCTCTTCCTCCGGCAAGAAAGAAGCCACCCCTGGAGGAAGCATTGCCTCCGAGACAGTAGTTGTTGCCCGAAAGGCAATCCATTGCCACCCCTGTCGCAGAACCCGGCCCTTTTGAAGACAAGGGCGCGAAAGACCATGCCAAACCGCATGTTGGCGGAGTTGCCGTTGGAACTGCACTAGTTCCCGGGGACACTCGAACAGATTCAAAAAAGGGCATGGTTGCGCTGGGGAGTCAACAGGGACAGGACGTTATTGTATATGCAAGACCAAGATACAAAGAAAACCCGTTGCCTCACTATCCGAAAGTCGCAAGAAGAAGAGGCTATGAGGGCCAGACCCTCTTGCGTGTCGAGGTCCTCGAAAACGGGAAAGTAGGCCAAATAGAGATAGCCGGATCGTCAAGCTTTGAGATATTGGACAACGCTGCCCTGAAATCCGTCAAAGGCTGGATCTTTGTCCCCGGCACACAAAACGGCGAAAGAATCGACCAGTGGGTCATGGTCCCAGTCAGATTCTCTCTAAGGTAAGATACCCCCACCCCTTGGCCCCCCTGGTAAACCACCCAACCATCTAATATTACCCATAAATTATGCTGTCATCCTTGTGACACGGTTGTTATTCCTGTGTCGGCACACCGAAAAAATCGAGACGGCTCTCTCACGGCAACTTCCTATCCATTAGATTGTACTTAACAGAAACCCTCAAGAATGGTTCCCCCCTTCCTGCGTTTGTGTTGGTTATCCTAATATCTTCGGTATCTTATCTCCTTCTTAGAAGAAATCTACATTCATACGTTTCCACTAGGTTCTTCACGATTTTGGCACAAAAACTGCACCAATTACTATCAGGAAAAAGGCACACCTCCCGAAAGGGTGGGACGCAAAGCCTCCGATCCCGCTGAAAAGGGGTAGCGGGGCTACCCGACTGTCAGAACATGCCAGAACCCATTCTTCCGAGAGGAGAATGGTTTTTTTGATGAGGACCTTTGAAATGAAACCCAAGAGGGGAATTCTACCTAGAATACCGTTGTTCCTAAGCCTTATTTTGTTGTTGGCATTGATATTGGGCTATACTGACCAGGGACCGGCCAATCTTGGTGCAGAAATCGTAGAAGAACGAACCCTAACCAGCAAGACGTTTGACAATGGGGACGGCACCTTCACCCTTGAAGCTCATGGGGGTCACATACACTATGTTGATGAGGCAACAGGCAAGCTTAAAGAATGCAACACCACGCTCATCGATATGGGGGATAAGTGGATTCAAACCAAGGCTTCGTACCATTGCGAAATTCCGAAGTATGCGGATCGCGATTTTGCGTTCATCGATGTGTTCGAGGACAAGAATCAGACCGTGGTTATGCGGCCGTTGGCCGAGCGTGTGTTGGGGGAAATCGACAACTCTGACGGCTGGGCCAACAAAAGGGTCCTGTACCGCAACGCCTATGGCAAGGGCCTCCACCTGAGGGTCACTGCCGGCAATGTGGGTTTGTTCAAGGAGATCATCATTGAAAACAAGCCCGAACCACTCATGGATTTATCATTCGATTTTGAGATCTCCCTCCCTTCAGAAAAACACGTTTATGTCGCAGATATCGGATCTCAACCCAGTATGCGGCAGGTGGATCTGGCAAATTTCACGGTTACCGGGAATAGACAGATCCTCATTAGTCGGGGTGCAACGGAGAAGACCGCGTTTACCCATATCAGAAAAATCAGGATTTGGGACAGTGACTACAATGCAATAGATGGGCTAGCCCAATTCTATAAGAAGGGATCAAATCTCTATTTTCGAAAGATCGTCCCCAAGGAATTCCTGGCAACTGCCACATATCCTGTTTACACTGACGATATTGCGAGTTTCTATACAGGGCTTGGCGATGGTTACGTAGCTGGAGGTGCGGCCGCAAATAATTGGGACCTGGCACATGATTTACTTACCGGTCAGATT
>JAFDFO010000371.1 GCA_019309815.1 Deltaproteobacteria bacterium | reverse complement strand
CAACAGGATGATTTTTTTGAGCAGCATGGGGGTTGTGGCACGCCACACATGGATCAGCATCGGCATTAAACCCCCAGCCATGGGCATTATTCTTAATGACATTGCGGACACACCCCAGATGATGCTTTGAACCGCACTCGGCAAAGGTTGAAAAGACATTTGTAAACTGCTTTTTTATGTTGGCATAGAATGCGCCCCGACCCACGGTCAGCCACGGTCGGGGCCAATCACATCGTTTGGCACGACGGCAAGGATTGCCGAGGGATGGCGTTGCCAACAATGTAACCGTCTACCTCATCGTCTGGACACGACTTCTATTCATCAAAGAAGAGTTGTTTGCAGCCTCATCACTCAAGCCACTCAGGCCGTACAGTGATCTTGTCAAAGTAAACGGTTGCTGTAGTGGTCTGACTGGCGTCAGTCAAACCAAAAGCCCAGCTCTGAATATTCGTACGGTGTGTACCAATGAGAGAACCGTTGCCCCACAATGTGCCATTAATCAGCAAGGCCCACGTATCAGAAATAGTGTCGTATTTGACATCAACCTTGTACCAGGTGTTAAGCGATATGTCATAAAAGCCTTGGACCCAGGTGCCGTTATTATAAAGATAAACGTTAAACTTCAGTTGGGAGGAATCCTGATATAGGCCAAAGCCCCACACCCCATTACCGGCGTCGTCCAGCATATAACCAATGCTCTTTCTTTGGTCATAGAGCAGACCCTTGGCTTCAACGAGGAAGTAGAAGGTGGTAAAAGTGATGGATTGCGGCGTGCCACAGTCACGTTTGGCAAAGGCCTGGTAGCCGTGGCTATCTGAAACAGCCCGCAGACACTCGCTGCCCGCGCCTGGCGGAGCAGTACCTGGAATGGGGGTATGATCTTCATCCAAGGTACAGCGGCTACCCACGGTCTCAACCCAGGTCTCTTCATAACCTGGCCCCTCAAAGGACTCGCCTAGGATGCAAGTTGTAATGGCAAAAGCGTCGGTTGTGGACCAGGCAGAAAGATGACCGGTGACGGTGTCTCTGGCCTGTACCCGCCAGTACCATGTGCCGCTGGGATCGAGGGTGACGTTCCAGCTTGTGCCTGACTGCCATCCTGAGGTGTGCTGGATACAAGGCGGATCATCAAAATCAACACAATCAGACACCTGGACCATATATTCAGCAGCATGGCCATCGGGGCAGGTAACATCATCAATCCATTCCAAGGTCACCTCTACAGGTACGGGACTGTCATCATCAGCTACGGGAACGAGGGTCGATGTCGTCGGTGTGCCCTCGATCACAAAAGAATCCGGCGTTGACCAGGCAGATTCATGATCCACATGGTCCACATAAGCATCACGAGCCTTCACACGCCAGTGCCATGTCGCGGCTGTGGGAAGTATGACGTTCCACCTTGTTCCTGATTGCCAACCGGAATAGTAGGTGCTGCCGCTGAAGTCCGCAGCATCGCCAATCTCGACATAATACTCAATGCCGTGTCCGTCCGGGCAGGTTACGGCGGTCCATTCCAGGTCAACGGAGGCAGGTACAGGATCTGTGGTATCGGACTCGGGGGTCAGGACCGGCGATTCCAGTGGAACAAAAATATCAAAGGAATCAGGATAGGACCAGGGAGATTCACGATCGGTGTGCACCTCGTCCCGGGCTTGCACCCGCCAGTGCCAGGTGGTTCCAGTTGCCAGATCCGGAGTTCCCCAGCTCATCCCTGATTGCCACGTCATCGTATGTTCAGGCGAAGTGAAATCTGAATTATCATCAACCTCCACTCTATACTGAACAGGATCTCCGTCCGGGCAGGTTACGGCACTCCATTCCAGGGTTACATAGGCAGAGACGAGATCAGGGATGTTGGGCTGTGGTGTCAGCGTGGGACGGACAGGGGGATCAGTTGTTCCCTGGGCCGCAATGGTGAAGTCATGTTGCACTTCTCCTGTACTGCTGTGAAGTTCCGCGCATGGGGAGTCAAACATTTCAAGCTCCATACGATACACTGCCAGCCCTTCCTGACCGTCTAAGGGGATTGTCCTATCCCAATGCATCTCGTATGGCCCCCGAGGCAAGAGGGTGTCTATATCGATAGGGTCTTCGCAATCTGCTGGTACACATGGC
>JAFDFO010000370.1 GCA_019309815.1 Deltaproteobacteria bacterium | reverse complement strand
ACGGTCGTTGCCCCTGATACCGAACGAAGCGCGGTTGGGCATAGCATTACCCTAGCCCATCCACTGCGGATCAGTCGGATTCAGACAAACGGCGGCTGGGGGCACGCAGTGAGCGGAACCCCGGCGGATTGTGTCAAACTTGCAGTTCTTGAGATTCTGGAATCCCGACCCGATCTCGTGGTCTCGGGAATCAACCCGGGACCTAACGTAGGCATCAATCTGAACTACTCCGGAACGGTATCGGCAGCCAAAGAAGCAGCTCTGATGGGCATTCCGGCCATAGCCATTTCACAAACTCCCCATGCGGAGCAAGGCTACAACGCAGCAGCAGGTTTCGTCGGCGTCTTGATTGCGAGGATCATGGAAAAAGGTCTTCCGGAGGGGACCTTTCTCAACGTAAACGTCCCGGCCTGCCCCCCTGATCAGGTTGAGGGAATCCGTATTACCAGACAAGGGATCTCCCGACTAAAGGAAATCTTCCACAGAAGAACTGACCCTAGAGAGCAAGCCTATTACTGGCAGGGTACCGAAACCCAGATTTTCGATCAAGACACTGATACGGATGGCGGGGCACTGCACCAAAACTGCATTTCTGTCACTCCCATCCAATGCGATATGACGGACTACCAGGCCTTGGAGCATCTCAAGAACTGGGATCTTCCTTTAGACGAACATGATGCCTGACCGCGTGATGCTGATCTCGGCCTCATGCAAAGAAGACGGGTGATAGGGTCCGTTGAACTGCAATAGCGAGTGCATTCCCTGTCCCGCCGTGGCGGGACTGCAGGGAGCTTAATTCAGATGAAGAAGCAATCGAAGAAAACCTTTGTAGACACAATCCAGGCAGGACAGACAGTCAATGACCTCTTCGTAGTCCGCGAGAAGCAACTGGCCTACAAGAAGGATGGAAATCCTTATCTCACCATAACCCTTGCAGACCGCACCGGCAACGTGAAGGCGGTGGCCTGGGACAATGTAGAGGAAATCAGCAAGGCCTTTGCGGCCGGGGACCATGTCAAGGTCAAGGGAAATGCCACCGAGTACAAAGGGTCACTGCAACTTGTGGTGCTAAACTTGGCACGGCACGATCCCTCCGAGGTAAACCCCCGGGATTTTCTGCCCAGCGCCGAGCGTGACGTAGACCAGATGCTTGGTCGACTGATCGAGATCAGTCAAACAGTGGAGAACCACTACTTGTCAAGACTCCTGTCCGCCTTTTTTGAAGACACGGCGTTTGTGGATCGTTTCAAAATCGCTCCTGCGGCAAAGAAGATGCATCATGCCTACCTTGGGGGCCTGCTCGAGCATACCCTGTCCATGGCTCTGCTTGTCCAGGCAATTGCAGGGCATTACAAGGGAATTGACAAGGACCTCCTTCTTACGGGTGGAATCCTTCATGACATAGGCAAGGTTGATGAGTTCTCCTATGAGACCCATATAGACTATTCGGATGCCGGGCGACTCCTCAGTCACATTGTTATCGGGGTTGAAATGCTCGGGGCAAAGATTGCTACAATCAATGACTTTCCAGAAGATCTATCCCTTGTCCTAAAACACATGATCGTGAGCCACCACGGCACACGGGATTTTGGATCGCCTGAACCGCCTATGACCCTTGAATCTATCATTTTGCACTACCTGGACGAACTGGACGCCAAGGTCACGGCAGTTCGCACTTTCATGGACAGTGAAGACCCGGACGCCGCATGGACATCTTACCACAGGGTCCTGGAGCGGTTTTTTTATAAAGGAAAGACACAAAAACCGCATAGAGCAGAGCGCATAGGGCAGAGCGTTAAGGAATAATCCGCTATGCGGAACGGACGAATGCGGAGTGCGGAGTGCGGAACAAGACGAATGCAGAATTCGGAATGCGGAGTTCGGAATGAGACGAATGCGGAGTGCGGAATGAGACGAATGCAGAATTCGGAATGCGGAGTGCGGAATAAGAAGAATGTGGAATAAGCTTTTCTTGACTCTAGGCACTTTAGCTCACTTTAGGCATTTTAGGCACTTTGTCTTAGACTTTAAGCACTTTCACCACAACTAATCATCAATGACAACGGATACCACTCATGTTCATTTCTTTTGAGGGAATCGAAGGTTCGGGCAAGACGACCCAGG
>JAFDFO010000369.1 GCA_019309815.1 Deltaproteobacteria bacterium | reverse complement strand
GTGTTCGTCCGGATGAAATCCAATACTCCCCGAGAGTTTCTTCGGATCGAACACATCGATAGGCTCCGGCGCCACATTGAAATCCCCAACCCACAAAAGAGGCGTATGCGGGTCAAAATGTTTTGAAAAATAGTCCTGCAGGCGTCCGAACCAGTGAAGTTTATGTTGAAATTTCTCTGAGTCCGGTGCATAACCCTGGGGCACGTAGGTATTCACAATGGGAATGCCGTGGACGGTGGCCGTAATCAGCCTCGGCTCTTCTGCAGCATCCCCATCGCCAAACCCTCGTGAGACATTCTCGGGCGAGCTTTTGCTCAGAATGGCCACGCCGTTGTATGATTTTTGTCCCCAGATTGTGCAGTGGTAACCGAGCTTTTGGAAGGGCTCCTGAGGAAAATCAGCATCCTGAGCCTTGGTTTCCTGCAGACACAGGACATCGGGTGACTCCTTTGACAGCCATTCCAGAGTGGCTGAAAGGCGGGCACGGACGCCGTTGGCATTAAATGTGGCAACCTTCATGTCTGAGTGGTAAACCTCATGAAAGACACGGCAACAACGATGCCAGAAAAAAAAGAAAAAGATCTATTAGAGACCCTCGGGACCATCCTCATCGTGTTAGGTGTGGCCGTATGGGGCGTTTACGCAGTGTTGCGTTTCGGGATGGGTTCGGACGCAGCCGTCCGGGGTTTTCTCCCCTACCATCTTGCGGGTGTCGTGCCCGGCGTAATCCTCAAGCGGCACCGGTTCTTCGGAAGTATCGTCAGGCGCCTGTGGTCCTGATGTCAGATCTTACCGCGAAGATAGTGTCCTTTCTGACAAGTTATTAAAGAACGCCAAAGCAAACATCATTCATCAGAGCTGAAAAATCCCTACTGTTTTCAAGGCGGACGCCGCAAATCCCAAGCACCAAATCCCAAGTAAATTCCAAATTCCAATACCCAATGACCGAAACAGTGTTAAGGGCCTTTAGTGCCCGATGAAACAGGTTTGGAATTTGGAATTTTGGTCATTGGTATTTGTTTGTTATTTGTTATTTGGAATTTGGTGCTTTGAATTATTGGGTCCTGTGCGATCTTCGAAATTATGGAAGTTGTTCATAGGACGCAACACTGAATTGATGCCAAAGTTAGTGGCACTACCAGTAAGGATAATAGGGCCACGGATACGGATACCAGGGGTAATGCCAGTAGTAGGGATAAGGATATCTGGCGCGGGGCACCTCTTTGGGCAACAGGTGGAGTTCCTCAGCCTCAATCACCGGGTACCGGTAGAAGCCTTTTCCAACCGGCCCTGACTGAACCCCTGCCACTCTTCCCCCTACGGTAACTCTGCGGCCCTGACTGAAAACTTCCGGATCAAGAAACTCCTGTGTTCGTACCAGAAAACGACCTTCGGACAGATCTGAGGATTTTGGTTTCTCTTCGGAGTCAAGGGGTGCCTGCAATACGTTGAGGAGGGTGCTCCCGGGCTCGTTTAACACTTCCAGCACATAGCCCCCGAGAATGACCCTCTCGCCCTTGTATGCCTCGCCTTTTCCAAGCAACTCGCGGAAATCGATCGGTGGTGAGGCTTTCTGACGAAATTCTTTGGAAACCGTATGCGAGCAGCTGCTTAGGATGCAGCAGCAAAGCAGAAAGACGGATGACAGAAAGAGCCCGTATGCACTGTGGTCTCTATACATCAGGGATCACATGATCAAGACCTCTAGAACCAGGTTCCGACACCAATACCAAAGTGTACGCTCGGCGAGGTCTTCTGTCGCGGCCACGGCCACGCCTTGAGCTCAATGGCCTCTACCACAGGATAGACGTATTCAAAACCTCCGATAGAGCGAGCCTGTTTGCCGGCAAGTCTTCCTACTACGGTCACCGGACGCCCCTGCTCATAAATGGCAGGATCGAGAAACTGGTCCGAGCGAATCAGAAAGCGGCCTTCCGAGTCATCGGTGTCTTTAGGTTTGCTGCTCGTGTCGAGCGGCAGTTGGAGGACCGCAATCTCGGACGTCGCTTCGGAGGCGTCCGTCCTCAGGACCTTTCCACCCAGCATGACGGTCTCTCCTCTATATTCGTCCGGGGTTTTCTGCAGCTCCGTGAACGATCCCTGATAAGTGATCTGGGAGCGGGATTG